>NZ_JBAPTY010000052.1:0-5187 GCF_049282395.1 Halobacillus sp.
AACTTATTTACTTCTGGTATCACCCAGCATCTGGTCCACGTAACCGCGGATGACCGGACTATTGATCGTCGTCAGATAACTAAGCATCCATTTAATTGCTTTTTTATTCGGAGAGGCAGTATTAACTTCTTCTTCCACAGAATCCAGAGTGGAGAGAAGCTTATGCTGATTCTCTTCACTGAGATTAAGGTGAGGCACCATTTCTCTCAGCTGCTTAATGCTTAACCTGGTCAAATTGTAATTCTGGTTGTCTTCATCTGTTGGACTCATGTTAGCCCAGGTCAGAATTGGAGCCTGACTGCTCTGGTTCAACTGAGTCATATACCCATCCAGACACTCCATTAAGAATGAAGTGACGTGGGAGGAGTCAACGTTCGAATCCATCACCATGAATTGTTTCACATATTCCTTGGTCAAACCATTCAGCATAACGGCTGCATCCATCGAATAGGATTTATCCGCTTGATCATAGACACTTGCGATAAGCAATTGCTGTTGATCAATAAAGGATTTGTCGCTGAATGTTACAAGGGCCATATTAATAGCCTCAGCATCAGCAGTTTGATGGACCATTTTCCGTAACCATAGACCTCGTTTGATGCGGGCCTCAATCTGGTGGTAGATCTTTTCAGACGGTGTCAGCTTGGCGTCCTTATTGATCTCTGCAAACTCCTGATCCAGAGCTTTTTGACTATGGTCGATCAAGCCTGAAAGTAAACTAAACTTTGTAGAATAGTAACCGTTCAGTTCTTGTTCTTTCATTTCACTCTGCTGAGCTACTTCAGCCATGGTGGAAGCTGTGTACCCTTTTTGGATAAAGAGATGTTCAGCTTTGTTTACAATATGGCTTTGAGATTCTCTATTCTTATGATCTGTTGCAGCCAGTTCATCCTGATAAACGCTGTCACGGTCAAAAGAAGGAGAGGTCTTGCCTGTTTTGTCTTCTGCTTTCGTTCGTTTCTTTCTGCCTATTTTAGAAAGCAGTTCATAGACTACGGGAACAATTAACAGGGTCAGCAGCGTCGAGCTTGCGAGCCCGCCGATAACCGTTAATCCGAGCCCTTTACTAATAATCGATCCGCCTTCTAATCCTAAAGCAAGCGGCAGTAACGCACCGATGGTCGCGAGGGCAGTCATAAGGATCGGACGTAATCGGGTAGTTCCCGCATCAAGCAACGCTTCACGAGTAGTAAATCCTTCGTTCTCACGCTGAATCACCCGGTCGATTAAAACGATCCCGTTTGTAACGACAATCCCGATCAGCATGAGTCCACCGATCATGGCTGAAATACTCAGCGTTTCGCCGCCGATCAGCAACCCTAATACAGCGCCGATAATTGTAAACGGCAGGGCAAATAGAATCGCAAATGGTGCCAACGCTCCGCCAAAGAAGATGACGAGTACCAGATACACGATAGCAATCGCTGCGATCATGGCGAGACCCAGCTGACTGAAGGATTCATTGATATCCTCGGTCACTCCGCCAATAGAAAGATCAACGGAGGCAGGGTGGTCAATGTTATCAATCTCTTCCTGCACGTCGGCAGAGATCGAGCCAATGTCATCGGAAGAAGATGTCGCGCTTACACTCGCATAGACCTGACCGCCTTGTCGGCTGATCGTATCTTCTGTTGTGCCTTCTTCTACATCCGCAATGTCATCTACCTGCACGGTCTGGCCAAGCGGCGTCTGAATTTCTTCGTTCGTTAGTTCATCAATACTTTCATAACTGTCATTTTCAATTTCCAGATAAACCTGCAGTTCTTCGCCGTCCTGCTGCACGGTAGTAACTTCCGGACGTTCGCGATTCGGACTCAGCGTCTGACCAACCTGACCTGCTGTGAGGCCGAGACTGCTAAGTTCACTAGGATTAGCTACCAGCGTGTACTCTTCATAGGACTCAGACAGGCTTGATTCGGCGTCTGACAGGTCTTCCTGGTCGTTTAGAATCTGTGTCACTTCTTCTACATAAGGTTTAATTTCCTCGGTAGAATCTCCGAATACCTGGACTTGAATATCACTGCTGGAACCGGTTGAAGAGAAGTCCTGGTTACTCCAGTCTCCACGATCGGTCATTTCCTTCAGATCATCCATAACCTGCTGTTTCTCATCAGAAAAGTTCTCCGTGTCTTCGTTGTATTCTACGAAAAATGCTGCCTGATTAGAGGCGCCGGGGTTCATTGGATTTTCTCCACCCACGGAATACTGGATATTTTCAACGTCTTCACGGTCAGCGAAATATTGATAGGCATTTTCTGCAATTCCTTCAACATCTTCAACCGTCTGGCCTGGTGCCGGACTATACGTTGGCATGACCATCTTCTCTTCTTCAGAAGGAAGGAAGCTTACGCCCACCAGCGGAATTAAGGCAATACTTCCAGCCAGGATCGCGACAGCGGCCAGGGAAGTAATGATTTTGTGATTTAATACACTGTTTAAAACTTTCTTATAGCCTTTGGCCATTCTTCCGGGACCTTCTTTATGACTCTTAACGGCCTGCTTTTTATTTAATAGACTGTGAGACAGCATCGGCACAATGGTGATCGCAACCACCAGGGAGGCAAGTAAGGCAAATACAACCGTTAAGGCAAAAGGAAGGAAGATTTGGCCTACGACACCTTCAACTAATCCTAATGGCAGGAAGACGGCAATCGTTACGATCGTAGAGGAAAGAATCGGCATAAACATTTCCTTCGTAGCAGATCGTATCAGGTCTTTACCTTCCAGCTTCTCATCGGTCAGCGACATTCGCCGGTAAATATTCTCGACAACCACAATGGAGTCATCGACCACTCTTCCGATGGCTACCGTCATTGCGCCAAGTGTCATAATGTTTAACGTAATGCCCATTTGGTTTAACACAATAAGAGCGATAAACAGGGATAGCGGGATGGAGATAACCGAGATAATCGTAGTTCGGAAGTTCCTTAAGAATAATAGAATCACAGCAACTGCAAATAGTCCTCCAAAGAGGGCTTTATTTAACATCGTGCTGACGGATTCTTCAATCGGTTCACCCTGGTCAAAGGAATAAACGAATTCTATTCCATTGATGTCCTCTTCAAACTCGGAAGCTTGATCTTTCACTAGGTTAACCACGTCAACCGTGTTCGCTTCCTGAGATTTAACAATTTGTATAGAGATGGATTCTTCACCGTTTGTTCTGGAAATGGAATCGGTTTGGCCGACCACCTCGAGATTGGCCACTTCGGACAGTGGAACCGTAGGAATACTCTCTTGAGCTGATTGCCCTGAACCTTGCTGTCCTGCACCCTGTCCGTTCTGGGAAGGGGTAAGCGGGATTTCAAGATTCTTTAAGTCTTCTAGATTCGTAACGTTTCCATCCATAACGACCGATTTTTTCGTGTCATCGAACGTGTATAATCCTAATGGGAAAGCAACATCGGCGCCCTGGATATAATTGGTCACGGTTTCCTGATCCAGCCCATTTTCCTGTAAGGCTTCTTCATCAAAATTCATTTGAACTTCCTGGACCTGCTGACCGGAAACTTGAACATCAGCAACTCCTTCCAATCCTTCCAGCTCTGGAACGATGGTGTCGTTAACAGTGGAGGTTAATTCTTCTAAACTACCGTTTTCGTTAAGTACACTCATACTGATAACCGGGAAGGCATTAAAGTTCACCCGGGATACGTCGGGTTCCTGAGCGGCTTCAGGAAGCGTAAAGGAATCGACCGCTTCTTGCAGTTCATCCTCAGCTTCATCTAAATCTTTACTGTAGCTGTATTCAAGCTGTAAACTTGAAGCATTCTGGAAGGAAGATGAACTGACGGTCTTGACCCCGTTCAGATTCTCCACCTGCTGCTCCAGCGGTTCTGATATTTCATCTGCCACCTCTTCCGGAGTTGCTCCCGGATACGTAGTGGTTACGGTAACGATAGGTGGATCAATGTCTGGAATGGTTTCCAGTTTCATGTTTAATCCTGAATACAAGCCCGCTGCTGTTATAATGATCGTGATTAACCAGACAGCGAATTTGTTGTTCATGGAAAAATTTATAATCTGCTTCATTAGTTCCTCTCCTTTCAATTTGACCACTTAGTCAACCTGGTTTAAAATATACATGACCGAATGGTCATAAGTCAAGAATCAAACTCTGAACGTATAGAAAGGGTTACAATCAATATGGATCCAAAGAAAAAGAATATTATAGAACAAGCGATCAAGCTATTTGCAAGAAAAGGCTTCAGCTCTACTTCCGTGCAGGAAATTGCCAAAGAATGCAATATATCCAAAGGCGCCTTTTATCTTCATTTTAAGTCTAAGGATGAGTTGTTATATGAATTGTTTGAGCATTACTGGAGAAGAATGCAGCGGCGGGTGAATGAGGTTTCTTCTGAGCCTCTTGAGCCGAACGAGAAATTCGCCCAGCAGCTAAAGGTTACCATTGAGGAAGTTGCGAATCACAGAGAATTCATTATTATGCAGATCCGTGAGCAGGTTATTCCTTTTAATGAAAATATCGAGCAATTTATTAAGAAGATGCGTTACCATTCGTATTTATTTTATAAAAATCATTTAATTTCCATCTACGGGAAAGAGGCGGAGGCTTATGCGTGGGAAGGAAGCTTAATTACGCAAAGCTTAGTCAGTAATTATATTGATTTGATCATCGTCGATAACGTAGAGTTTAACTTTCTAGAAGTTGCTGACTCTATTGTCACGAAGGTAGATTACATGATGAAGGGGATTATGGAGAACAAGGATACCCCCATCATCACGGAGGAGATCATCGAGCAAATGGCTCCTGATGACTTCAGCCTCTCACAACTGGATGAGATCATCCGCGAGTTAAAAGAAGTCACGGTGTCAGAAGCGGGTCAGGATATTAAAGATACAGCTGAAGTCCTCATTCTTGAATTGGAACGCACTTCTCCGCGTGTAGCAGTGGTCAAAGGAATGGCGTCTAATCTTGAAAAACATGAAGCGTATTTAGATTTAGCTTCTAAACTAAGAGCGTATTTTATTTAAAACACTTATTACGCTAAAGGGCCGGATAGTTGAAGACTCAGTTTCGAGGTATCTTTGGCCCTTTACTCAATATAGAGGAGGGATGTCTGCGGAAACAACTCGCTTTCCTGCGGGGGAACTGGCAAGCCTCCTCAGTCGTTAACACTCCTTGTGGGGTCTCGCCTAGCTCCTTCTCCCGCGGGAGTCTCGTCGTTT
>NZ_JBAPTY010000053.1:0-9768 GCF_049282395.1 Halobacillus sp.
ACCCAATATCTCGAAATCAAGTCTTACACAAACGAGAGCTTTACCTTAAATTCTACACGGAAGTTTAACATAGCCATAAAAATAAGGAGAGCTTTTAGAATGGCTCTCCTTTACGTTCAATTATGAATATACTTTTCAAATACCTCTTTAAAATCTTTCTGAGTATTTTCGCGATGCTTTTGTTCATACCATCCATAAGCAAAATTAGCTGCCTGTTCGAATTCCTTGGAGATATCATTATCGTGGAAACGGTTATCCTTAATCAGCGAGCTTGCTGTGCCCAGACTATCCCTGGCAAAATCTGAATAGAGACGATTCTCTTCCTGAATATGAGAAATCGCTACGAGTGATTTATACAAATCAGCGATCGCTTCGCCCTCATCCTTAGCAATATCGATACTGAATACTTTATTTCCCATTGTGAATTTAATTTCTAAATCCAGATCGATGGTACCAGCCGTTTCGATAGAAGGGTTACTGATATGATGCTGATAATACTCATACCTTAAAATGTTACGTTTACTGCTGGACGCCTTTTCTCCGTCCAAATGGATCAGCGCTCTGTTTGTAAAGCAATACTCGTCCGATTTTGACTTAATAAGAAAGAAAATTTTCTCCCCATCCTCTGTGAGCACAAAGTCATCCGATTGCGTTTTATCAAAGTCTTCTTTTTTAATAATTTTACCTATATCACTTAATCCTAAAGCATCACTAGCCAGCTTCTTAAACAAAAGAATCTCCCCTTCCATGATTAAGTTTGAAACTCTTCCTCTGCTATATTTCGACAAAAGGCTCTTCTTTCCTTCTCCTGACAAAAAGACTTATAACTTTTTTGGTTTCTTTAACCTCTATCCTTGACTATCTAAACCACTCTACTAGTCCGATCATACTAAGCAAACCAAGTAGGAACGAAAATGTTGCCAAACGCTCATATCCATGTCCATGACTTTCCGGAATAAGTTCTTTGTAAACAATGAACAACATGGCTCCCGCTGCAAAGGCCAGTCCATAAGGGACAAGGAATAATGCAATTTGGACTAAAAACAGCCCCGCAAATCCTGCCATACACTCCATAACCCCCGTGGCAATCGCAAACGTTATGGCTATAAGTTTTGAAACTCGTTGATTAACTAAAAATATGGCAACCAGGAACCCTTCCGGTGCATTTTGAAGAGCCATGGACAGAGCAACGACCACCCCAAGATTTTCTATTTCGCTGGCTAGACTCGCCCCTACCGACAACCCTTCTGGAATATTGTGTAATGTCATCGCCACAATCAGCATCCAGGATTGAGAAGAAAGAGTAATATCAACCCTCTGATGATCCATGTCTGTATGGGGAATAAAATATTCAAGCACATTTAATAGAAGAGCTCCAGCCAGTACTCCAAGCCCAAGAATATATAAGTTCGTAAGCTTTAATGAAGCAGGTATTAAACCATAAGTTGAAGCCGCCATCATTACTCCTGCCGTATAAGCTAATATTGCATCCATTCTTCTGTGGGAAATGTTGCGAATAAATAACACCGGAATAGCTCCCAGTCCCGTGACTAAAGCTGAAGCAATGATTACCATAATATTCGAATCCATAGCCAGCCCCCTTGGCTCTGCTGGAACAGTGAGAATTTAGTGTGTTCTTACTCACTATATGTACAGGCATAACCTGGTTATGCAAGAGAAGAAAAGAGGCTTGCACCTAAAAGAGAGATTCCCAAAATCGCGTTACCTCTCTTTTACACATGTATGATTTTTATATCACCAGACGCATTCTGATCGATTATGCCCCGCTCCGTTAACCAGCTATGAGTTCTATATGGCTACTTGTTAAATTCAATAACGTTTCCGTCAGGATCACAAATATACACTTGGTGCCAATCCGTTTTATTGTGAGGTTTATTTAATATCTCTACTTCATAGGTTTCCATTCTTTCAAGGAAAGCCTCTATATCCCTTACCCTTACAGCAAAATGACCGTCCCTTGAATCAAGCTCTGTTGTTCCACGTAGAGTTTTACCTTCATTATGTACAATTAAATGAATCTGAGTTTCTCCTACCTGATACCAGGCGCCAGGGAATCCAAAATCTGGACGTTTGCTGCTCTCTTCAAATCCTAATATCTCACCGTAAAAATGTTTGGCTCTCTCAATATCTGTAACCAGCAGAGAAACGTGATGAATACCTTTATACATATTATTTTTCTCCTTTCCTTATACGATAACAAAATTTTAAATAAGACTATTCTATTCCTATTATAATACCTATATAATCCAGTAATATAATGAATACGGATTATGTTGAAAAATATATTCCCCGGGAAATTATTTGGATATTTTCCCGAATCATGTAAAACTGCTTACTTTGGAGAAGTTTCATTTAATCATCGAGAGATCTATCGATTCAGCCATTTTCTTATAGCCTAAATCGTTAGGGTGCAAATGATCTCCGGAATCATATTCAGGAAGATAACGCTTAGGTTGGTCAGGATCCCGCATAGCTTTGTCAAAGTCAATCATACCATCAAATGCTCCACTGTTCCTGATCCAATCATTAACCGCCTGCCGGGTCTCTTCCCCTTCTTTCGTGTACATACTTGAACCTTTATAAGGAGTTAACGTACCGCCATAAATTTTAAGTCCTTCCTCATGACAGTCCTGGATAATTTCTTTTATACGTTTAATTATTTTCTCAGCACCATATTCAGGATGATGTCGGATATCATTTAGTCCCTGATGAAAAATCAAAGACGTAACGGCGGTTTCACTAAACACATCCCGCTCCAGCCTTGCTAATGCATTTTCTCCTCTTTCTGCTCCACTGTTGATTAAATGATTACCTGAAACTCCGGCATTTAATACAGATAACTTGCTCTTTTCAGACTCCTGATTTATTCGCTGAGCTAAATAATCTGGCCAGCGATGATCAGCGTTGACTGTTGAATAATTTCCGTTCGCAATGGAACTGCCCATTACTACGATAGAACCTTTCACTGAACGGTCCGCCATAACATCGACTCCGTCCAGCCAGAACCAGGCCTCTTCTTTTTTCTTGAATGCAGATGCACTTGAATCAGAAACATGGTTTCCGGATGCTGATATATATGTCTCCTGGATGGATAACGGATGCCATGTAACAGAGGCGGTGGGCTCACGAACATACAGGCTTACCGCTAGTTCTTCCATGCGATTCACCTTCAGTGAAACAGGATCACTCACTAATTTCCTACCAGGGGGAATAGTTATCTTTTCTTCACCGCCAAATGTGACTTTCCGATCCGTGCCTGGAATCGTTTCTGCTTCATTTTTGGAAGCAGCTACCTGTACCTCGTCAATGGTGATAGGCGAAGATCCAAATTCATTAGACAAACGTATCCGCATCTTCTTCCCATCAATATGTGGCTGAATAATCGAGCGAATGGTTTGGTTATCAAACCCTTCCTGCGATATTCCCTCTGTAAAAGGGGCTTGCATACTTGTACTCCACGCCCCCACCCAGTCTCCCAGCTTATTTGAGAATATCCAGCCTCTTGTTGCATAAATGCTCAGAATAATAATGATAATCGTGAAAAAGATATAAACCCGACGTCCCATATATACTCGCCCTTCTAGTTGCACTCTATTTTCTTGATTTTACATTTCAACACTTAAGTTCTTATATCACACAAACCCTTAATATAAGGTAAGCTTTTATAGGAAGAGACCTTAGTCGCAATACATGATTAATCATTAAACGAAACCTGTGTTTTTAATAATATTATGAATGGATTATCGTAATAGACTCAGAAGAAGTAGAGTTAAAAACTACATACTCAAGCATCTGTTTCTCTTCAATCGTGAATCCAAGCTCTTATTGCCGGAGTAATCATTATCACTATTAGCGAGGCTGACCAATGGAAGGCTGTAGCACAAGATATTAAACATTTTTTAAACAAAATAAAATAATAGAAGAAAACCATTGTTGAACATTCCGAAATGTAAAAGTGACCGTACAGGCACTTCTTCAAGTTCTTTTCGCCACCATGTCTAAACTGTACGAAATTAATAGAGGACAAGAGATGAGGTAAATGTAAAAGAAAACTTAAGGAGTATTCCCTTTCTCAATAGGCTGCCTTGGCTGGGATACGGAATAATCCGTAGTAACTTTCATAGTCACAGGGACCACACGAAAGAAACCACAAAAAATCCCTCCCCTTAATATGGAGAAGGATCTTTCTATTCACTTAAGACTGTTCAGGTTCCGCAAAACGTACGATAAGGTTTGGAAGATGGCTCTGGAGGCGCCGTATAGGCTTCCTGTTCACAGGAATGCGCATAAGGATTGGAAAGAACCCTAAGGAGCTGCTCCAGCACGCTAAAGTCCTCTTCTTTCACTGCAGCTTCAATAGCTTCTTCTACCCGGTGGTTCCGGGGTATAACAGCAGGATTATTATTCTTCATCAACTGGTATGAAGTGTCTTTCGATTCATCCTGCCTGGCCAATCTTTTGCGCCATTGTTCCAGCCACTTTTTAAATTCAGGAGCTTCAAATAAAGATATATCTTCCATTCGGTCAAATGTAAGAGCACGAAACGTATTTGTGAAGTCTGCTTTATTTTCCTTCATCATACGGAGTAAGTCTTCTGCAAGTTCTTTGTCTTCTCTTTCCTGATTAAAAATACCGAGTTTTCTTCTCATGCCGTCCAGCCAGTTTGCTTCGTAGAGACTGGTGAAATGTGAAAGTTCGCGTTCAGCTATTTTTATCGCTTCATCCTGATTCTCATGAATCAAAGGGATCAGGGTTTCAGCAAATCGTACGAGATTCCAGCCCGCAATGTCCGGTTGATTGCCATAAGCATATCTTCCTTGAATATCAATAGAACTGAACACGGTTGCCGGATCATAGGTGTTCATAAAGGCACAAGGACCGTAATCAATAGTTTCTCCACTAATCGCCATATTGTCTGTGTTCATGACTCCATGAATAAAACCGATCAGCTGCCACTTAGCAATCAGCTTCGCCTGGCGTTCAATTACTTGTTGAAGCAGAGAAAGATAGCGATTTTCATCCGATTCAATAGTTGGAAAATGTCTATGAACAGTGTAATCAGCCAAAGCTCGCAAATCATCCAACGTTCCCCATCTTGCTGCAAATTGGAAGGTTCCAACCCTCAGATGACTGCTGGCTACTCGAGTAAGGACCGCTCCCGGTTGTTCAGTTTCCCGAATCACGGACTCACCCGTTGCAACGACAGCCAGACTGCGATTCGTAGGAACACCAAGCGCATGCATAGCCTCACTAATTATATATTCCCGAAGCATCGGCCCAAGTGGTGCCCGTCCATCTCCTCCACGAGAGTATGGGGTGCGGCCTGAACCTTTAAGTTGAATATCTACCCGCTCGTTCTGAGGGGTAATCTGCTCACCTAAAAGTAAAGCTCTCCCGTCGCCCAGCATCGTAAAATGTCCGAACTGATGACCCGCATAAGCTTGAGCTAAAGGAAACGCACTTTCGGGTACTAAATTACCAGCCAGAACGTTTTTGCCTTCCTTACTGTGAAGCCACTCCGCGTTTAACCCCAAATATTCCGCCAGCGTATCATTCGCCAAAATTAAACGAGGGGAACGAACAGGTTCCGGCTCAGAACTCTGAAATAAAAGCTCTGGCAGACGTGCATAGCTATGGTCGAAGTTCAACCCAGTTTCTACTTTTTCTTTTCGCTGTGTCATCACCGCATCTCCTTTCCTGTAACACACATTTATAAAAATTTGATCAATTTACAATCCTCTACACCAGACCAACCGTATCTATTTAATCTTTTCTTCGTCAAATTTATTATACCTGCCCATTTAGTCATTTTAATTATGCAACGCCTTCTATTTATTTTAAAACATTATTCTTATATAAAAAAACTCAAGACTTCTTCAGCCTTGAGTTGCCAATTAAATTACTTTTTTCGAGAGCTTTTCATAACTAAGCTGACAATAAACACAAAGATTATAGCACCTATTAAGGCAGGAATGATTGCTATTCCCGCTAAACTCGGTCCGATCGATCCTAGTAATTCGCCGCCAATCCATGCCCCTACGATTCCAGCAATAATATTACCTATAATTCCAAGCGGCATATCACGTCCAATAATGGCTCCTGCAAGCCAGCCGATTAAACCTCCAACAATTAAATATAATATAATTCCCATATTGATTAGCCTCCTTTACTCACTCTATGTGACTGTATCCTGTATAAACTCACCTCAAACTTAACTCATTAAAAAAAGCTCTGGCCTCAGCCAAAGCTTCCTTAAGGTTTCTTACTCTATAGTCGCAAGGTGTGTATAAACGTCTCTCAAATTTGTGTAACCCTTTTGTTTAATATCCTGAATACTTTTCACCCATAGTTTCGCTGTCGCCCTTGCATCATCTAAAGCATGATGACGCTGGTCAATATCAATGCCATAATGTTTACAACACTCATCCAGACTGACCAGCTTTTTTTCCTGGTGAGCAATCCTGGTTAAAAAAGTGGTATCTACAATGCGGTGCTGAAAATTTTTTCTCAAGGCGAGCCATGTGGCATGATTCATAAACTGCTTCTCATGATTCGCATGATGGGCCACGAGAACATCACTTCTAATAAAAGAATAGAAGTCATGCAGCACGTCTCGAAGAGGTTCCGCATCTATCAGCATATCGCTGGTGATCCCAGTTAGATCCTCGATTTCTTTCGAAGGACCTGATTCACTGTAGACGAGGGAGTAAAATGTTTCTTCTTCCATAATGTTAGTCCCTTCCACTTTTACAGCGCCTATAGATAAAATTTCATCACCTTTGTAAGGATAAAACCCAGTCGTTTCCAAATCAAACACCACAACTTTTAATTCATCAAACGGAACATCCAGGTCATCTTTATTTTTTAACTGTCGTTCTAAGTTTCTTATATAAGCTTCTTTAGAAGGGTCATTCTGATTCAAGGAAGAAAAGCCGCTCCCCAGCCGATCGGACACATCCTTTACAAATTGCATAAATGGATTCATAAGGAACTCTCTTCTTTAAGAACTGATTTGGATTTAGCAAACAGCTGCTGCCCCCGTTTGATCAAATATTTGAGCTGCTGCTTATCCTGTTTCGACAATCGATCCAGCGGTAGTAAGTGAATTTTTTCATAGCTTTCCGCTTCCTTCTTATAACGCAGACGAAACTTGAGCAGTTCCCGAAAGTCGTTCTCATAAGCTTCGATGAATGGGTAGGAATAAGCCAAAATTTCAAACCGATCCAATGTAGGAGCAGCGGACACTCCTTTTTTCAAGGACAAAATTCTCAGAGCATTCACATAGGGGAAATAAGCTGTTTCCTTCAAATGGATCTCCCCTTTCATTCCCTGCCGCTGTTCCGGGAGAAGCTGCCCAAACACACCCACCCCTTTTTTGATAAACTCAAAGTTTTCGACCAACCGGGAATATAGG
Organism: Halobacillus sp.; assembly: GCF_049282395.1. Taxonomy (NCBI): domain Bacteria; kingdom Bacillati; phylum Bacillota; class Bacilli; order Caryophanales; family Bacillaceae; genus Halobacillus; species Halobacillus sp. Next base: position 7,436 of record NZ_JBAPTY010000053.1, read on the forward strand.
CGCGGACGGTCTTCCAAGACTGAAAAAGATTCGCGCTTCACTTTTAATAAAAATTCATCACTTCCATCTAACACTCGCGAGTCAAAGAATATCGAAAAATTTCGTAACGACTGCCAGCTGTCTTCACTAAGCCAATCATGAACTTGCTTTTTGTACGATTCAATTGATCGACACCACAAAGGATTCGAAGCCATCACGTTTCCTTCACATTTTTCATAACCCACGATAGCTAAACCATGGCTGATTTCAGCTCCGAGGTTTAAAAAATACTCCTGACATTGAGATTCGCCTTCAAAAATAATACCATGATCCTGATCACTCCAGACCGACTGCTCAGAACGTCCCGCACTACCCATTAGAAAAAACGCAAAAGGAGCAGGAGGCGGACCCTGCTCACTTTCGATCGTTTCTTTAGCAATTCTTAACGTTTGATACATTAGCTGGTCATGAAAAGTATTTAATTGGCGATGATCGTCAACAACAGACGTCATGGTCTCTTCCCGCCACTGCCTGATTTCCTTATAAGTTTCAAACATAACGATCCATCCCTTTGTATATGTTTACGCTCCTGGATTCTTTTCCGGAGAATTAAAGTTTTCTGGATAGCCATAGCCTCCGTGTTCACTTAAATCAAGACCCATAATCTCTTCTTCTTCTGTCACTCGAAGACCTCCCATGGCTTTATCCATAACTTTCAGGATGATGTACGAAACAACAAAAGCATACAATCCACTGCTGACAACACCTAAAATCTGAACACCAAGCTGTTCAAAACCACCGCCATAAAATAATCCTGGACGGCCGACTGAAGCAAGTTCCGGTGTGGCGAACAATCCGTTCGAAAGTGTCCCCCATATTCCAACCGTTCCGTGTACAGATAAGGCAAAGATCGGATCATCAATTCTTTTCTTATCAAAGAACCTCATACTGAAGAATACAAAAGCTCCCCCAACAAGCCCAATAATAACAGCAGCCCATGGTTCAACGAATGCACAAGATGCAGTAATGGCAACTAGCCCTGCAAGCGCACCATTTAGCGTAGTAGGTACATCCGCTTTACCGGTTACAGCCCAAACCATCAGCATGGCACCGATTGCCCCTGCACCTGCAGCAAGCTGTGTATTTAACGCTACATATCCAAAGAAAGCATCTGCTACACCAAACGTACTTCCCGCATTAAAACCGAACCAGCCTGCCCACAGAATAAGTACACCTAAGGCAGTAAATACCTGGTTGTGACCTGCAATTTCGTTAGAAGATCCATCTTTATTATATTTACCAATACGTGGTTTCAAAATCATTGTAGCAGCAAGGGCAGCCGCTGCACCTGTTAAGTGTACGACGGTCGACCCAGCAAAATCCTGTTTACCATGGCCGGCCAACCAGCCTCCACCCCAGATCCAGTGAGCGATGACAGGATAAATAACTATAGAAAATAAAATAGCAAATATCACATAAGCCACTAGCTTCGCACGTTCCGCAAAACCGCCAAATGCGATCGTCATGGCAATAGCTGCAAACGCAAGCTGGAACATAAAGTCAACGGAACCCGCAAGTCCCTCTCCCATTGTGGTCGCATCACCATAAAAGAAATTAGAAAAACCAATAAATGCATTTCCTTCTCCGTAGATCAATCCATAACCTACTGCCCAGAACACCAGGGATACAATTCCTATCGTAAACACTGTTTTACCCGCAATATGACCCGCGTTCTTCATTCGTGTGGAGCCTGCTTCAAGTAAAATAAATCCACCTTGCATCAATAAAACAAGAACCGTACAAACGACAATCCATAAGTTGTTCATTAAAAAAGTTGCATCCATATAATAGCTATCCCCTTCTATGTGATATTTTCTAACATCAGATGTTATATTATACTTTACCAAATTCTAAATATTAAAACAACTCTAATGTTAAGAAAGTTCACATAAAAATATATATTCTTATTTATAAAGCGTTTCCATATTTGTCTCCACACCAATTGACCTGCCCTTAGTTAATTTTTGACATAAAGTGATCAGCTCTTACTCCTTACAATACAGTCAGGTCCAAAAAATTACTTATGGTATGATCCACACCATTAAGGACCGTCTTATTTCTAATCCACCAGATTAATCAGTGTGTAATTATATTTAATCCGGATATTTTCTGGGTAATAGAGTAAAAGTACGATTATACAAGGAGTGATTATAATGACGATTGGCTGTCTTTTCGTTCACGGCTTTGGCGGTGCGCCTTATGAGTTGAAACCTCTTTACGAAGAGATTAATCAAAGCACAGACTGGATTTTAAAATTCCCTATTCTTCCAGGCCATAGTGAACAAGAGTCATTG
>NZ_JBAPTY010000054.1:0-2474 GCF_049282395.1 Halobacillus sp.
TAAACACGGAAAGCAGGATAATATCCATCCTTTATAGTATTAATAAATACAAGGATTTATCACTCGCAATCCTTGTCGTCCTCCCAAATTTTCTCAACCATTCTAGTTATCTAACGGACTATAATGGGAAAATAGTAGGCAGGAACAAATTTAACCAAGGAGGCATTTAAAATGGCAGAAGTATCTTCCATGCAGCAAGCCGTTGAAGTATTACGAGGTAAGGGACTTTCCAATAGGGATATCCTTAGCAACGTAGATAGCAGCCATTTCCCGTTTGATGATGAGGAAGTGGTCATGACCTTTATTGATTTGCAGATTGAATGTTCCTCTGATAAAGATTTTAACAAATTAGTGGCTTACTTATATGATTTTGACTTAAAGGAGGAGTAATCATTCGAAGCTAAATCCATAGAATTAAGGAGGCTGTCCTATTCAGGATTGCCCCCTATCTTGAATGATCGCTTTCCTGTTTTATAGTTATCCAGTTATTCAATAACCTCTAATAACTGGATAATTCTACTATCTTAACATGGTTCAGATATAGAGATCGTATAGAAAAGTAAGTGAGCACCCACACAAGTACATAACAAGCAAGATAAGCAACATTAAATGTATCCAGTTGTCCAGTCTGCATGATATGTAGTGAAAATAATCCAAAAGGGATCGCTAACACGGGGACCATCACTCTGCCTGATTTACGAAGGATATCTCCTCTCTTCGTCGTCATTTTATTTTTATAGTAACCAAACAGCACACTGGTTCCCACTATTAATTGTAATAAAAAAGGTAAAAATAACCCGATGTCTATATTCTCGAAAATCAGCGGAAGAGCTAATGCGCCAAAGGGACCGATTACGGAAATAACCGTAACTCCATACCAGTAATCTGGTATAGCAAACTCTGTCTTTTGCCTGCTATGTTGTTCCTCGTGAAGAATTTCCCGACTTAGTTGTTCAGGAGACATAAAGGAGTCAACGATTTGCTGTTCTGTTTTTCCTTCTTCTGCGATCAATTCCATCAAGTGGTCCCTGATTTCATTCAGATGAGCACGTCGTTCATCGGCTGGCAGTTCTCGTAATTTATATTCCAACTGACTTACATAATCTTCAACGGTATGACTTTTGTTCATGTGTTTCTACTCCCCTCCAGCTTGCAGGTTGTTTAAGAACGAATAAACCGTTAGAAACTCGTTCCATCGATCCTCTGAAATTTCCTTTCCAGCATCGGTTAGATAATAATACTTTCTGCTCCTTCCCTCATGCTCTTCTTTAAAGGAACTAATCCACCCATTCGCGCTCATTCGTCGTAATATAGGATAGATGGAACCATCTGCTATTGGAAAACTACTGTCCTCTTGTAACTTCTTCGTGATTTGATATCCGTACATCGCGTCATTCTTTAATAGTAAAAGAATCGCTAATTCGAACGTGCCTTTTCTTAATTGCGTATGCCATTTGTCATTTTTTGTATCCATAGCTACATAGTATATCAGCGCTATATATGTGTCAATGACACATATAACCCCTGAATAAGGAGAGAGTCATGTCATACAACTATTAAGAAAACTTCCGCATTCACCCACATCGTCACATTGTAAAAAAGCTGAAAACCATCAAGTGGTCTTCAGCTTCAGTCCCTTCATTCTCACTTCATTTTTTCAATCAAAAGAAATAGACAGGCCCACAACTTGATCAGAATAAACAATCATCTCACTCATAGTTGTCTTCACTTCAGGGTTAGCTAAAGGCTTTATGGTGACATTTTTCAAGTGAATGGGCGCAGAAACGTTGTATGCATTCATCTCATCCGAAAGTTCATCCAGCTCTTCATCGAATTGAGCGAGTCCGTATTCAATGAAAGTCTGGTGACTCTCTTCCGCTTGAAACAAATTAATCGAGCCTTCTATCATGGCTGTTTGAGTATGCAGAAACAGTTTTCCTTCTGCGTTTGAAATCCGATCTTCCGTAATCAATCCTTTGGCGTGTTGATCTTTCAGGTCTGCTAGATGCGTAGTCATAGCTTTTTTATAATCCAGGGCTTGATGGAAGTTTTTCAACTTTGCCATAAAGTGTTCCTCCTATAAATGGATAGAATAATCGTCTTACTGAATTCAATTGGATCTTCATCGGCTGTTTAGCCCACCCATTAGGTTAATGATTTTTTAAACACGTAACTGACTTTGTCATATGCCATATTATCCATATAGAACCTGTGGGCATCTGTGCGCTGTAACCCTGATGATAAAGCCACACTCTCAAAGCCATTTCCCTTTCCCCATTTATGTACATAAGAGAGTAGTTTTTCGCCATAACCTCTCGATCGACACTTTTGATCTGTAACTAAGTCACAAACCCAGACAAACCTCCCATAATAAAGAGTAGTCATCGGCTTAAAACCCGTGACGGCAACGATCTTCTCACCTTCCATTAAAGCAAACATCCTGTACCGATCTACTTCTCTAGCCTCTAATACTA
>NZ_JBAPTY010000055.1:0-3552 GCF_049282395.1 Halobacillus sp.
CATCATATGAAGGCCTTTACGTAAAGGATTTCGAGCGCTCCATGATCGCAAAGGGGCGGAAGGGAAAGCGAGCCGTTCCCTGGAGCCACTTCTCCACCCAATATCTCGAAATCGAGTCTTCAACTAACCGACCCTATTGTGTAATATCTCTTTGGGATAGATAACACTTATTAGGTACAAAAAAACCGCTGCTTAAGCAGCGGTTTTGAATTCGTCTATTCAGCTAATCGAGAATCCTGTAGCATACGACCGATTTCTTCATAGTGACCTGTCTCATCAGAGATCAAGTCATCGAGTTTAACTGAAAGTTCAGTCAGGCCAAGTTCTTCTGCTTGAACTTTACGCTCTTCATAACGCTTGATGGTTTGACGTTCAGCTTCTCTTGCTTCTTCAAGCATCGGTTTAACTTCTGTATGCTGCTTCACCTCTGCTGGAGTTGTAGTAGGCGTGCCGCCAAGTATGCTGATTTTCTCGGATAAGTAAAGAGCATGTCCTTGTTCATCAGCCACTTCGCTTTCGAAAAATGGTTTCAGTACAGAACGATATAGACCGGAAACGACCGCTGCGTTATACGTGTACATGATTGAAGCGGCATATTCGTTGGCCAAGTCTTCATTTAGTCCTTCGATTAATACCTTCATTTTTTCATCCATATGACAACATCCTTTCTAAAAAAAGTTCCACAGTTTAGATATTCCCTGAGACTTGCTGTTTAAACCCCATCTCTTTATTTTCTAAGCCTCCGACCTAAGACGGAGGATAAACCCATCTTCCGTTTGTTTCTAAGTGGTAGGATAAACGCTAAAGTAAGGATATGGAGAACGTTTCTTTTTTTAAGAAGGGATTTATGGAAGAAATAGAGAATAACTCATCGCAGGATGAAAAAAGGGTGATTCAATTGAAAAAAAGAGCAGCAAATATTTTATTAGCCACAGGATTGGTTGTGATTGGAGCCATTCTTCTATTGGCCAACCTCGGAATTATTTCCTTGGAAATAGAGTTTTCATGGTCTACGATTTATCCAGTTCTTTTAGTCGGGGTTGGGTTGAAATTGTGGGGGGATTCTCTCTTGAAACAAGGGGGATCCTGGACGTTAGGCTCCTTTCTAACCGTGTTTGGAGTCCTTTTAATTATGGATCGTTTTGAAGTAATCTCCTTTCAATTTGAGGATGTTCTGCGTTTGTGGCCGTTGTTATTTATATATATCGGTTTTAGTATTTTTCTTGGCGGGCAGAAAACGAAAAAATTTGAATTTGATACAAATGGAGCTGCTTCCTACCACGAACCTTCTTCAGGCAAGAAGAGAAAATCAACTAAGATGCTTATTGGAGATCATTCCTATAATGATGAGAATTGGAAGGTAGAGCCCATGGATTTATGGAATGGCATAGGGGATTACAAGTTTGATTTCACCAGAGCGTTCATTCCCGATGGGGATACTCCGATCATTGTAAGAGGTTGGATTGGTGATGTGAAAATGATTATTCCGAATAACGTTCCGTTTCGTGTCGAAGCGAGAATTAAGACGGGAGATATAAAAGTGGCCGGCCAGACGGCTGATGGTTTACGAAGAGAGATTGTGTATGAAACGGATGATTACCAAACGGCTGACAGGAGATTATCTCTGTGGATTGATTTCAATGTAGGTTCAATTAAGGTCGAGCGTGTATAGGGGGAGCACTATGTTTAAGCAGTTGAACAGTATCCGATATATGTATATCCGTTCGCATTTGTACGGGCTTATCTTGAATATATTTATTATGCTTGCTCTTCTTCTCTCTGTACATGTGTGGTTTAATCCGGATTGGCTTCACCCTGGTGCGATATTGTTTTTTATCGCTTCTTATCTCTTAGTAGGATTTGTAATGGCGGTCTATGCCGGATTCAAATCAAGCGGGGATATGAAGCAGCGCATGGATTATATTTCTACGATGATTACCAGGCTTGCCCGCGGCGAGTTGTCTTCACGGCTTTATTTTAATGAGGAGGATGAAATTTCAGGGATCGCTGACGAGCTGAACACGCTTGGGGAGAAGCTGCACCAGCAGCGGGAATCTCTTCTGAAACTTGCGGATGAAAAAGGAGAACTGGCACGTTCTGCACACAAAGCAGCGACCATTGAAGAACGGCAGCGCCTGGCCAGAGATCTTCACGATGCAGTCAGCCAGCAGCTGTTTGCTTTAACTATGATGGCTCAGGCGGCCGACCGTGTAATTGAAAAGAACCCCGAACAAGCTAAAAAACAGCTTAAGGAAATTACACAAATGGCTTTGCAGGCTCAAACAGAAATGAGAGCGCTGCTTCTGCATTTACGGCCTGTTCACTTATCAGGTGAACCCCTGGGGCAGGGGATTGCCTCGCTCATTGAAGAACTGAAGCAAAAGTGTTCTCTTGATTTCAAGGTTCAAATGGAAGACGTTTCGGATTTGTCGAAAACGACGGAAGAACACCTTTTCAGGGTAGTCCAGGAGGCGCTTTCGAACATTCTGCGCCATGCCAACGCTAAGGAAGTGAAGGTGGAAATGACGAGCTCCGGCCGGGAAGTATTTTTACATATTGCTGATGACGGTGCGGGGTTTCATGCAGAAGACAAACAGGACAACAAAGCATCCTATGGGTTGAAAACGATGAGAGAACGCTGTGAAGAGGTAGGCGGCGAGTTCACGATCCGTTCCCGCGTAGGAGAAGGGACTCACATTGATCTTCGAGTTCCTAAACAGCTAACTTTAAAGGAGGCAGAGGAATGATACGTGTCGTAGTAGTTGATGATCATGAAGTGGTTCGCAAGGGCGTGATCGCCTACCTGAATACGGAAGAGGAACTCGAGATTGTCGGGGAAGCCTCAGATGGTTATACAGGAGCAGCTCTTGTAAAAGAATTAAAACCAGACGTTGTGTTAATGGATTTAATTATGGAAAATGGAACGGGAATTGAAGCTACCAAAGAAATAATGGAGACAGAGACCTGCCGCATTATTATTCTGACGAGTTTTTACGACGATGAAAAGGTGTTTCCGGCACTCGAAGCCGGGGCGTTCAGCTATATGCTGAAGACTTCATCTGCTGACGAGATAGCTGAAGCAATCAAAAAAGCATATCGTGGCGAAAACGTGATTGAGCCTAAAGTGGCCACCAAGATGATGACTCGTTTCCGCCAGGATAAGAAACCTCATGAAGAATTGACCAATCGTGAGCGGGAAGTTTTATTATGTATTGGAGAAGGGATGACCAATCAGGAGATTAGTGACCACCTTTTCATTGGGATTAAAACGGTGAAAACGCATGTGAGCAATGTGCTGAGCAAGTTAGAAGTACAGGATCGTACTCAAGCTGCTGTCTATGTCCACCGCAATGGTCTATTGAAAAAAGAATCATAAGATCAAGTTCTTCACACATGCATTAGTTCAAGAAAAGCTCTCATTACTTGAAGACTTGATTTCGAGACTGTTGTGAGAATTTGGTCCTTCGGGGGACGATTTCGCTTTTCGCGGGCATGTGCTGAGCTTCCTCGGGCTTAACAGCCCTGCGGGATCTCACCGATCATGTTCATCCC
>NZ_JBAPTY010000056.1:0-26872 GCF_049282395.1 Halobacillus sp.
CCCTTTACACTTATTCATTCTTACATGATATCCAGATAGATTCTTTTTTCAGAATCGGAACCGGCCGCGTAAACGACCGTACGAATCGCTTTTGCAATCCGCCCGTTTTTTCCGATCACCTTTCCAACATCATCAGGGTGGACGGAAAGATGATAAACAATTTTATGCTCCTCTTCCTTCACATCCACTTTTACAGCGTCTGGCTGATCGACAAGCGGAGTAACAATCGTTTCGATCAAGGCTTGCATGATATCACCACTACTTTATTTTTGGTTTTTCTTTTCGTGGAACTGCTTCATGATGCCTTCATTAGAGAATAAGTTACGTACCGTATCACTTGGCTGAGCACCATTAGACATCCAGTCCATTGCTTTATCAGCATCAAGTTTAACCTCGATCGGGTTAGCTACTGGGTTATATGTGCCGATTTGTTCAATGATACGGCCATCACGTGGAGCACGTGAATCTGCAACTACTACACGGTAAAATGGGTTACGTTTAGATCCCATACGTTTAAGGCGAATTTTTACTGCCATTTTTAACAACCTCCATATTTCTATAAATGTTTCACACAGATAAAGATTTTAGCAGATCTTCAATTGTGTGTAAAGGATTTTTCCATTACATAAAAGGAAAATTCATTCCTTTTCCTTTTTTGCCTTTAGTATTACTCATTTGTTTCATCATTTTCTTCATTTCTTCAAACTGTTTCAATAGGCGGTTAATTTCTGAAACCGAGGTACCAGATCCTTTGGCAATCCGTTTTTTCCGGCTCGCGTTCATAACCGACGGGTCCTGGCGTTCTTTTTTGGTCATAGACTGGATTATTGCTTCGACGTGAACGATCTGTTTATCATCAAACGAAGCATTCTTCAGCCCTTTCATTTTGTTAGCGCCAGGAATCATATTAATGATCTCATCAAGAGGCCCCATATTCTTAACTTGTTCCATTTGGTCCAGGAAGTCTTCGAACGTAAACGATGCCGTACGCATTTTCGATTCAAGTTCTTTCGCTTGTTTTTCATCTACTTGCGTCTGTGCTTTCTCAATCAGAGTAAGCATGTCACCCATTCCAAGAATTCGTGAAGCCATCCTTTCCGGATGGAATGGTTCGAGCTGATCCAGCTTTTCTCCCATACCCGCGTACTTAATCGGTTTACCTGTTACGGCTTTGATTGATAGTGCGGCACCACCGCGGGTATCGCCATCCAGTTTCGTCAGAAGAACTCCTGTAATATCAAGCTGATCATCAAAGCTCTGTGCTACATTGACAGCATCCTGACCAGTCATGGCATCGACCACCAGGAAAATCTCATCTGGGTTAACAGCTTCTTTTATCCTCTGAAGTTCCCCCATCAACTCTCCATCAACATGTAGTCGGCCGGCAGTATCCACGATTACGTAATCATGATTTTCTTCCTTCGCTTTTTCAATTGCATTCTTTGCAATGTCAACCGGGTCTGCCTCAGTGCCTTCGGAATGGACTGGCATTGTAAGCTGCTTGCCGATGGTTTCCAGCTGTTGAATAGCTGCTGGACGATAAACGTCGGCAGCTGCCAGGAGCGGTTTTCGATTATGGTTTTTACGCAGTACGTTGGCAAGTTTGCCGGTCGTGGTCGTTTTACCTGCACCCTGGAGTCCAACCATCATAATTACAGTAGGTGGACGCTTTGCAACGGCGATCTTGCTTTCATCACCGCCCATTAGATCGGTCAATTCTTCCTTAACTACTTTAATTACCTGTTGACCTGGTGTCAGACTTTCCATAACCTCTTGCCCAACAGCACGTTCACGAACGCGCTTCACAAAGTCTTTAACTACTTTAAAGTTAACGTCGGCCTCAAGGAGGGCTAGACGAACTTCACGAGTCATCTCTTTTACGTCTTGCTCGTCTACCTTCCCTTTGCCTTTAATTTTCTTAATGGTTTCCTGCAAACGGTCGGATAATCCTTCAAATGCCATCGAAGAGACCCCCCTATTCTAAATCTTGTAGTTGCGCCAGCCAATCCTGAAAACGGGGAGGAAGATCGCTTTGGTTTACTTCTGCTTCCATTTCCTTAAGGACCTGCTGCCGCTTGCTGAATTTCTCGTATAATAGCAGCTTTTTTTCGTATTCTTCCAACATTGTTTCTGTTCGGCGAATATTATCGTAAACCGCTTGACGGGAAACGTCGAAGGTTTCTGATATCTCACCTAATGAGTAGTCTTCTAAAAAATATAATTCCATATAGTTTCTTTGTTTCGGAGTCAACAATGATTGATAAAAATCAAATAGATAGTTAACACGTGTCGTTTTTTCAAGCACCCTTGAAGCACTCCTTGTTAAGTGAAATACCTTTACATAAAAATACTAACGGAGGCACTTAGTACCTGTCAAGGTTTAAGCTTGATTTTCTTCTTCTTCCTCATCGAATTCTTCAACCATATCAGCGAATAATCCATAAACAAACGCATGAGCATCAAATGGTTCCAAGTCTGTTACTTTTTCACCCAGTCCTACCAGTTTAACAGGGATTGAAAGTTCTTTTCGTATCGCTAAAACAATTCCGCCTTTTGCTGTGCCGTCCAATTTAGTAAGAACGATCCCTGAAACGTCGGTTGCTTCCGAAAACGTCTTCGCCTGACTCATAGCATTCTGTCCTGTAGTAGCGTCAAGCACAAGAAGGACTTCATGGGGAGCATTTGGAATTTCACGTTCAATAACGCGTTTAACTTTTGATAGTTCGTTCATCAAGTTCACTTTATTTTGAAGGCGCCCTGCCGTATCACATATTAACACATCAGCATTTCGGGACTTTGCCGATTGGATTCCATCATAAATGACGGCAGCAGGATCACTGCCTGCACTGTGTTTAATTACATTGACTCCTGCCCGCTCTCCCCAGGCATCTAATTGCTCAATAGCCCCCGCACGAAAGGTATCACCTGCAGCAAGGGTAACTTTCTTGCCTTCAGATTTAAGGCGGTGAGCGAGCTTACCGATAGTAGTCGTTTTGCCAACACCATTAACCCCGACAAACAAGTAAACAGTAGGTCCATCCGGATTTTCATTCAGACCTTCTACCTCTTCAGCTTCATCATTTCCGTAATAGATTTCTACCAGTTTTTCAGAAATAACTTCTTTTACCTGGCTTGTATCTTTAATATTTCTTCGCTTGACTTCCATTTCCAGTTCATCAATCATTTCCATAACCGTGTTGACTCCAACATCGGCTGAGATCAGGATTTCTTCTAATTCCTCGAAGAAATCTTCATCTACGGTACGGTATTTTGCTACTAAATCATTAATTTTAGTTGAGAATGAGGTCCTGGTTTTCTCTAATCCTTTTTTAAACTTGGAGGCTACAGAGCCTTCCTCCGTAGGTTCTGCAGGTACGGAAAGTCGATCGAGTTTATCCTCGTAATCCTCTGTTTCTCCCTCCAGGGATTTCCCTTCAGCCTCCAAGGCTTCTTTTCGCAGTCTTTCCTCCTCTTCTGCTTTCGAGTAAACTACTTCTCCCCCTTTATAGGCTTCTCCAGTGTATGGGTTAAATGAATCAGCTTCTTCAAGTGATTCATTTTTGGGTTCGTTCTGGGAAGTACTTTCCTGCTGTTCTTCTTCACCTTTTACAAATCGATCTTTCAATTTCTTAAAAAAACTCATCAACTCATCCTTTCTACGCTTCTAATAATTCAGATGTTTCTTCCAGGCGGACAGATACTAGTTTTGAAACCCCTGATTCCTGCATCGTAACTCCGTATAAAACGTCTGATTCTTCCATAGTACCTTTGCGGTGCGTTATGACGATGAACTGTGTATCCGCGCTGAACTCTTTCAAGAAGCGAGCAAACCGGTCCACGTTAGCTTCATCCAATGCCGCTTCTACTTCATCGAGCACACAGAACGGTACAGGACGTACACGCAAGATGGAAAATAAAAGAGCTATGGCAGTAAGGGCTCGCTCTCCACCTGAAAGTAAACTTAAATTCTGAAGTTTTTTGCCAGGTGGCTGGGCAACGATATCTACACCCGTTTCGAGCATATTATCAGGATCTGTTAATTTAAGATCCGCACGTCCTCCTCCGAACAATTCCCGGAAAACTTCTTCAAATTCTGCACGAATCTTTGTAAAAGTATCTTCAAAACGCCGCTGCATTTCTCCGTCCATTTCACCGATAACACTATGAAGAGTCTGTTTAGCTTCCAGCAAGTCATCCTGCTGCCCCTTTAGAAATTCATACCTTTCCAAAATACGATCATACTCTTCTATCGCTCCGAGATTGACAGTGCCAAGTTCTTCAATTGATCTTTTGATCAGCTTGACATCTGTGGATGCCTGATCAATATCCTCTACAGGAGGATATTCATTCTTAGCTTTTTCGAATGTTATAACATATTCCTCCTGCAAGTAGTTCAGTAGATTTTCAAGTTCTACATCCAGCCGGTTTGCTTTCACTTCTTTTTGCTGAATATCCTGGGTGAAGTTTTGCTCACGTCTTTTTTGTTCTTTCAACAATTGTTCAGCCTTCTGAATTTCCTGACCATGCTGATTTCTCTCTCTTCTTCTATCCTGAATGAGTGAAGAAGTAGCTTCCTTTCTCTGTTTTGTTTCCTCAATGGAAGCCAGGACTTCTTCTTCCGTCTGGTTAGAATCAAAAACTTCCATTAGACGTTTATGTTCCTCTCGGTTTTCTTTCAGTTCGGCTTTAACGGAAGCTAGTTCCTGGTTATAACGGTCAGCTTTTTCCTGTTGATTTTGGACAGATGATTCTTGCTCAGCCAGTTGAATCTGGAGTTCTTGTCGTCGGCTCTGTAAATTAGCTTCGTCCACTTTTTGACGGTCCTTTGCAGCTGTTAGATCATCAATTTCTTTTTGAATGCTCTCCAGTTTCTGCGTTAATGATTTTAGATCTTTATCAAGCTCACTCATTTGATTATCAGCCTGATGCCTGTCTTGATCAAACTGAGCCTGATCCTGATCGAAGAGCTGAAGCTGACTATTTAAATGATCCATTTTCACTTGTTGTTCACGCTTATCAGACTGCTTCTCATATTCTTCATTTTTAAGTTCTGCTACTTCCTGGCTCACTCGCTCTATTTCTTGCTGCTGGTTAGTGGTTTCATTCTTTAAATTTTTAACTTTCTGTTCCACTTGTTCAGTTTTGGATTGAAACTCGAGAATTTTATCATTTAGTTCCAGCAGCTCTTTTTCCCGAGTAAAAAGCGACTGTCCCGACCTTTTCTGAGCTCCGCCTGACATCGAACCACCAGGGTTCACCACGTCTCCTTCAAGCGTCACGATCCGGTATTTACGATTTAGGAATTGAGCAATCGAATTGGCGTGCTGTAAGTCTTCGGCGATAACAATATGTCCTAGAAGGTGTTGGATCGCTTTTTTAAAATAGCCGTCATACGTTACGAGGTCAGCGGCGACTCCGACAAAGCCTTCCTGCTCTGGGAGTTTTGAAGCCGCTTGGTTGTGTACGGACCGCGGCTGTATAGAAGTTAAAGGTAAGAAAGTGGCACGACCTTTATTATTTTTCTTCAGCCAGTGAATCGCCTTTCTGCCAGCTTGATCATCTTTAACAACAATATGCTGAGCCTGGGCTCCAAGAGCCGTCTCAATAGCTGTTAAATAATCCCCCGGGATGTCGATCAGTTCCAGCACAGCACCTTCAATATTCATAAGCTGCTGGTTTTGTCTTGCTTTTAACACTTCACGAACACCCTGATAATAGCCTGAGAAATCTTCCTTCATATCTTCCAGCATTTCTTTTTTCGATCGCAGCTTTTCTAAGTATTGGTAGCCTTTATATAATTTCTCCTGCCACTCCTGATAGGATTGTTGATTTTCTTCAAGTTCTTCTTGAAGGCCGGCTAGATGTTTTTCCTTCTTCTCGCGCAGATCGGAAATGTTCTTAAGATTTTCTGCAGCTTCAGATAAGCTGGTTTCCAGGACTTCTCGTTCATCCCTTAGATCACTGAATCGTGTCTGTTGATGGCCTTTTTTATAATTGATCTGTGATACCTGCTTTTCCAGCGACTGCTTTTCATTTCTCTTGGCTGCCTGTTCATTCAGAAGATCAATATAATCACTTTTAAGGTCTTCGATCTGATCTTCAATAACTTCTATATCTTCACTAAGCGCCTGGTTCGTCTGCTCAAGATCATCCTTGGTCTGCTTTCGTTGTTTCTTGAACGCATTTAATTGATTTGTTTCCTTTTTAGCTGTTTTTTGAAGTTCATCCAATTTACTGGAAAGCTCTTCATAATCTTGTTCGACTTTTGTTTTATTCTCTTCAAAGTGCTTATGACGCTCTTTCATAAGTTCTCGTCTACCTTCGAGATTCTCCAGCTCTTTAGTTAGAACAAGCAGAGTTTCCTGTAGATCCTCAATTGATTCATCAAGAGCCTGCATCGTGTCCCGCTGCTTTACAACGGCAGTTTCTTTTTCTTCTATATGTGACCGCAGTTCTGATTCCTGTTCTTTAACCGTAGCCAATTCTTTAAGGAGTTCCTGCCACTCTCCATGAAGATTTTCTATTTGTGTGATTAATAGGGAAACCTCAATTTGTTTTAAGTCTTCCTTTTTTTCTAAATAGTCCTTAGCCACAGCAGCCTGTTCTTTTAGCGGTTCAAGCTGTCCATCTATTTCATGAATAATATCTTCTACCCGATTTAAGTTCTCCTGAGTTTCTGCGAGTTTATATTCCGCTTTCTTTTTCCTCTGCTTGTACTTCAACACTCCAGCTGCTTCTTCGAAAATCGAGCGCCGCTCTTCCGCTTTCGAGCTTAAAATTTCTTCCACTTTCCCCTGACTAATAATGGAAAAAGCCTCACGTCCGAGACCTGAGTCCATAAATAAATCGACAATATCTTTTAATCTGCATGTTTGATTATTAATATAAAATTCACTTTCTCCAGAACGGAACACTCGTCTCGTCACACTAACCTCCTGATAATCAAGAGGGAGGGTCTGATCTGTATTATCAAGTGTCAAAGTGACTTCAGCCATATTCAGCGCTTTTCTTGTGTCACTGCCTGCGAAAATGATATCTTCCATCTTCGATCCTCTTAGAGATCTGGCTGACTGCTCTCCCAGCACCCAGCGTATAGCATCCGTTATATTACTTTTGCCGCTTCCGTTCGGTCCGACAACTGAGGTGACGCCCGGTACGAAATCGACCGTTACTCTTTCAGCAAATGATTTAAACCCTACGGTATCTAACTGTTTGAGGAACATATTCATCCTCCTGTATATTCGCAATCTTTCACTCAACTAATTTATTTTATCATAAACAACCGACCTACGGTAGGAAGTGATGACGAGCCATAAGAACTTTAATTTTTCCTAACAGCCAAGGGTTTTAAAAAGCAGAAAAGTATTTTATTATATGTATTAGCCCATAATAGGAGCTTTGAAGGAGGATTTATCTTGAGTTTAGAAGAACCTACGCGCGAGAATCTTGAATTCATTATTAATGATATGGCGGACCGGTTGCAAGTAGTGAACCGGACCATCATGGATCCTGATGATTACGATTTAGAAAAGTATGACGAGATTAAGGAATTACACGATATTGTTCAAATGAAAGGACAGTTGAGTGTGTCTGAGATCCAAACGTTTGTTCAAGAATTGGGAAGGTTTCGGAAACCTCAATAAAAAAGATCCATAATAAAAAGGACAGGCCAGAACTTCATCCGAGTTCTAGCCTGTCCTTTTTTCAGGAAAGGGCTCCGTGATTTTCTAATGCTTTTTGTGCAGCCCGCTGCTCTGCCTCTTTCTTTGTTCTGCCGACCCCGATTCCACCAACTTCTCCCTGGATCCGAACATGAGCAATAAATTCTCTGCTGTGGGCAGGTCCTCTTTCTTCTACAATTTCATATTCAATCTTACTATTCTTATCCCGCTGAATAAATTCCTGGAGTTGACTTTTAAAATCCATCGCATGAGAAAAAGCACCTTTTTTAACCTTAGGGTACACATACTTCTCTAAGAATGTAACCACCTCTTCAAAGCCTTGATCCAAATATAAAGCACCAATGAAGGCTTCAAATACATCAGCGAGCAAGGCCGGCCGGTTGCGACCACCGGTTAATTCTTCTCCTTTGCCCAATAAAATAAGCTCGTGAAAGTTAAGGTCTTTAGCGAAATCTACAAGAGATGCCTCACAGACTATAGAAGCCCGCAACTTGGTAAGCTCTCCTTCTGCCATATCAGGGAACTCCCGATACAGGTATTGGGATACACCTAATTCCAAAACAGCATCACCTAAAAATTCCAGACGCTCATTATCCTTGCGCTCCGTTTTACGATGCTCATTCACATAAGATGAATGTGTGAAAGCTTGTTCCAGTAACGAGACATCCTGGAAGTGGATATTAACTCTCTTCTGGAAACTGGAAAAATCATCCATAAATCACCTTGTCCTTTGCTATAAATTTCTCATCAATAGGAAAGGCTGCCTGCTTTTACACAGACAGCATGTTAGATGGGTTATAAAACACTGTTTATGTAATTCACAGCGTTCCCAACTGTATTGATTTTTTCAGCTTCTTCGTCTGAGATTTCCATGTCAAACTCATCTTCAAGCTCCATTACAAGCTCTACTACGTCTAAAGAGTCTGCTTCTAAATCTTCTTTGAAGGAAGCCTCCATTGTTACTTTAGATTCCTCAACGTCTAAACGATCAACGATGATTTGTTTTACACGATCAAATGTATCTGCCATTGGACTTCACCTCCCTTCAGTCATTATAGTAAATTTTCAAGCGAAAAACCATATCATTTTTACATGACCATTCCGCCATCGACATGCAAGGTCTGACCAGTCATATAAGCAGCGTCTTCTGAAGCTAGAAAACGAACGACACGAGCAACGTCTGCCGCTTCACCAAGACGGTTCAGAGGAATTAAGGATAACATCTGTTCTCTTTGTTCAAAAGTAAGCGCCTCTGTCATATCTGTAGTTATATAACCTGGAGCAACGGCATTAACCTGAATATTCCTTGAGGCAAGTTCTTTGGCATTTGACTTAGTCATGCCGATCACCCCTGCTTTTGCGGCTACATAGTTAGCCTGGCCAGCATTTCCTGATACCCCTACGATAGAAGCTACATTGATAATCCGACCGTACTTTTGTTTCATCATCTGACGCGTTACGCCTTTGGTACAAAGAAACACGCCTTTAAGATTTGTATCAATAACGGAATCGAATTCTTCTTCTTTCATCCTCATAAGTAAGTTGTCTTTCGTAATGCCTGCATTATTAACAAGAATATCAAGGCGGCCGAATTCATCTACGACTGTTTTAATCATTCGTTTAACGTCGTCCTCACTCGTTACATCAGCCTGAATTTTGATGGCTTCCCCACCCTGATCAATAATTTCCTGCACAACTGCTTCTGCTTTATCTTCACTGCCAGCATAGTTAACGGCGACTTTAGCCCCTTTAGAAGCGAGTTCCATAGCAATGGCACGTCCAATTCCACGGGAAGCGCCGGTAACGAGAGCTGCTTGTTCTTGTAACATTAAGAGTCCTCCTTATACCATTGGGTAAATTGCTCTACTGTTTCAGGATCCTGAACATTAAATGTTTTCATTCTACGCTTGACCTTTCGTACAAGTCCGCTCAAAACTTTTCCATGACCGATTTCTACGATGGCATCAACATCCTCTTCTACAAATGCTTCAAGTATTTGCTGAAAACGGACGGGGGAATATAACTGCTCAACAAGCAGCTTTTCAATTTCATCCGCTTCTGTAACAGGACCTGCAGTAACATTTGCATATACAGGTACAGACGCTTCCGAAATCGAATTCTTCGACAAATGGTCAGCAAAGTCAGCACTAGCGGATTTCATGAGACGAGAGTGGAAAGGCCCGCTCACATTCAGAGGAAGTACACGCTTAGCTCCAGCTTCGGACAGCTGTTCTGATGCCTGAGCTACTCCGTCTTTTGTTCCAGAGATTACAATTTGCCCAGGGCAATTAATATTCGCCAGGTCAACAGGCTCCTCGTCATTAAACCCTTCCAGGACTTTCTCGATTTCCTCCTGAGTAAGACCCAGCACGGCCGCCATTGAACCTTTTCCGGTCGGATAAGCTTCTTCCATCAGCTTCCCTCGCGTGTGCACAAGCTGAACAGCCTCCATTGGGTCAAGGGAACCGGAAGCTACAAGAGCGCTATATTCGCCCAGACTATGTCCCGCTGTCATAGAAGGGTTGATACCTTCTTCTTTTAAGACATGGTTAATAGCAATACTATTCAGCAATAGAGCTGGCTGAGCGTTCTCCGTTTTAGTTAGTTCTTCCTGGGGACCTTCGAACATAAGTGTGGTCAATGAATAACCGAGTACATCATCGGCATCATCAAACATTTTTTTCACAGAAGGATAGAAGTCATACATTGCTTTACCCATTCCTACTTCTTGCGATCCCTGTCCTGGAAAAATAAAAGCTGTTTTTTTCACTTTTTTTCCTCCTCTGATTGAATGGTCTTCAGTGTATTCGAGATGGTTTGAGTGACATCAAGTTCGATCATCTCACAAGCCTGGCGGATAGCGTTATAAGCGGCCCGTTCGTTAGAGGAGCCATGCGCTTTAATCACAGGCGCTGCCAGGCCAAACAGCCCTGCCCCTCCATACTCTGAATAATCCAGCTGACCTTTAAGTTTTCTCAGGTCATTTTTGGCTAATCCTGCAGCAATTTTTGTCTTAAGATTGCTCATAAACGTTTTCTTCATCATGGAAAACATGGTCATTGCCGTTCCTTCTATGGTCTTAAGTGCTATATTCCCGGTGAATCCATCCGTTACGACGACATCCGCCGCACCATCTAGAAGGTCACGAGCTTCTACATTTCCAATAAAATTAATTGGGGCTTCTTTCAAAAGCTGGAAAGTTTTTTTAGTAAGGTCTGTCCCTTTTCCATCTTCAGTCCCTACATTGAGCAATCCTACACGCGGCTTGGAAATTTTTCGTACGTTTTCTGCATAAATGGAACCAATAACTGCGTATTGCAGCAGGTGCTCAGGCTTCGCATCTACATTGGCACCCACATCAAGCATTAAGAATCCCTGACCGTCCTGGGTAGGTAATGTTGGGCTGAGAGCTGGGCGCTCTACACCTTCCATGCGACCGACTACAAAAAGACCGGCGCTCATTAATGCTCCCGTGTTTCCAGCAGATACACAACCGTCTGCTCTTCCTTCTTTTACCTCCTTAGCCATTAAAACCATGGAAGCATTTTTTTTCCTTCGGACAGCCCTGACAGGCTCATCTTCCGAAGTAATCACTTCTGTTGTATGTACCACTTTAATATTAGACTGTCCTTTTAGAAAAGGGTTAATCTGTTCTTGATCTCCGACCAAAGTGATTTCTACACCTTCAATCGTTTCAGCCGCATGAACAGCCCCTTTCACGATGGCTTCTGGTGCGTGATCCCCGCCCATAGCATCAATAGCTAGTTTCATAAATTGATCCTCCTTCTATTGATTCGAACGGAACATCTCAAATGTACCCGCAAACACTTCTTCATTTCCAACGTAACTCTGAACACTCACAATGGTGTGACCCCTGGGATCTTTCCCTTCTACGTTGGCTTTTGAAACGACACGCTCTCCAAGTTTCACTTGTCTACGAAAATGAATATCCGAGCGAGCGGTTAAAGCAAGTTCATCATTGATCACGGCCACTGCTAATGAATTTGCCTGCGCAAAGAGGTGATGACCTCTCGCTATATTATTTCTGGAAAATACGTGCTCTGGTCTAATATCTAAAATAGAAATGGCTCGTTTATCCAGCTCTAAGTCAACAACTTCACCAATGACTTCTTCAATCGGCAAGGCTTTTACCGTCTCATTCCACTCCTGGGTAGCAACTGATTTAATTCTTTCTCTCAATTCTGGAATAGACATTTCCATCCGGTCCAGCCTAATGGTCTGGATGCTGACTCCAAATCGGCGAGCGAGTGCCTCATCCGTGGTAAATGGCGAAACCTCAAGCGTCTCCTTCAACTCTTTTTGCCTCATCTTTTTAGACTTCTTCATCGTAATTCCACCGTCCAATTAATCAAAAGCAGTCGCTTTATGACTAGGTACTAATAGTAATATATAATACCACATTCATTTTCGCAAGGATCATGTGCTGCGCAAGCTAAACTCACGTCACACCTGTTTCAATTTGCAATACAAGAGAGGTCGTATCCAAGTGAACTCTTCCCCCTATAGGAATACCATAGTTGGGTGTACAGTGTCCGGCCGGAAATCCCTGTAGGACCGGAAAATTATAGAGCGCAAAAAACTGACGAAGCAGCATTTGAGTCTTATCAAGCTCCGAAGCTTCAAGGTTGAAATCGCCAAGAATGACCCCTTTAACATGCTCGAACTTTCCTGCGAGCTGCAGTTGCATAAGCATAGCATCAATTCTGTAGGCCGGCTCATTGATTTCTTCAATAAATAGAATTCTGTTATCTGTATTCAGTTCAAACACGGTGCCCATTGAATCTGCAAGTACAGTCAGATTTCCTCCGACAAGTATCCCCTCTGCTTTACCGTTCTGAATTGAAGTAAAAGGAAAGTCAGGATAGCGGTAAATTGTATTTTTTGGTATGAACAATTGGCTCAAGGAGAGGGTGGTTTCATTATTAAGCGGAGTTCTCCCGAGATCAGAGGCAACCATAGGTCCATGGAAAGTAACTAAATTACTGTATTTATGGATGGCGGAGTGTAGATAGGTAATATCACTGTATCCCCAAAATACCTTAGGGTTGCAACTGATCATTGAATAATCAAGATAAGGAGCAAGCCTTGCCGTACCATATCCCCCGCGCGCACAAAATACAGCCTTAATGCAGGGGTCCAGAAACATACGATGCAAGTCTTCTAACCTTGACTCGTCAGGAGCAGCTAAATATGAAAAAGTAAGGTCCTGATTAAGCACATGGGCGCCTAACACAGGATCGAGTCCTAAAGAGCGTAAAACGTCCAAACCTCTTTTCAATTCCTCTTCTATTGGAGGTCCAGCGGGAGCTATGACTCCTACTCGGTCCCCGTAGTTAAGCCGTTGAGGTTTCACTATTCTACCACCAGCTTTCATCAAGACTTTGAAGCATCTATGATGTTTCATATGAGGAACGGAAGTAGAATATGTGAGAGAAGCTGACTAATCCAGAACTTCACCCATTATTTGTTTATCCTGATAAATAAGATCTCTTAAAGGACGGTAACGACCATCCTTGTCCAGCCGCTCTTCTGTGATGATTTCAGCTGCATCACGGCGGGCAGTTTCAAGGGCACGGTAGTCATGAACCATATCTCCCACTTTAAATTCTGGCATGCCACTCTGTTTTTTTCCAAAGAAATCACCCGGACCTCTAAGCTTCAGGTCCTGTTCAGAAAGTTCAAAACCATCTGTCGTTTCAGTCATGATTCTCATCCGCTCTTTTCCTACATCACCTTTTGGATCAGCAAGTAAAATGCAATAACTTTGATCAGAGCCGCGTCCCACTCTTCCCCGCAACTGGTGCAGCTGTGATAGACCGAAACGTTCCGCATCATAAATTACCATTACTGTAGCATTGGGGACGTTAACTCCAACTTCCACAACAGTAGTAGAAACAAGTACTTTCAATCGGTTTTCAGCAAATTCCTGCATGACTTCCTCTTTTTCTTCATTGTGCAATCGTCCATGCATCAGTCCAACCGGTATATTCGGTTCAAATACAGAGGAGAGCTGATTATAAAGATCAACTGCGTTTTGAATATCCAGCTGGTCCGATTCTTCAATAAGCGGACAAATCACATACGCCTGGTGTCCTTGATCGATTTCTTTCTGAATAAACGCTAATACCCGATCTGTCATTTCGCCTTTTACCCAGTAAGTTTCTACGGGTTTCCTTCCTGCCGGCATTTCATCAATAACAGACACATCCATGTCCCCAAATGCCGTAATCGCAAGTGTTCTTGGTATTGGAGTAGCCGTCATAAAAAGCACATCCGGATGCAGGCCTTTATCTCTTAGAGTTCTGCGTTGTCGAACTCCAAAACGGTGCTGTTCATCCACAATGACAAAACCCAAGTCATGAAGTTCTACTTCATCCTGAATAAGGGCGTGGGTTCCAATCAGAATATCTATATGCCCTGTTCCGACAGCTTCTAAGATCTCACGGCGCTTTTTGCCTTTAATTGAACCTGTGAGGAGAGCGACCGAAGCACGACCTTCAAACATTTCCATAAGCGACTGATAATGCTGTTCTGCTAGTATTTCAGTCGGAACCATAAGTGCGCCCTGCTTCCCTGCCGTAATAGAGGCATATAGGGCAATAGCTGCCACTGCCGTTTTACCTGATCCGACATCTCCCTGAAGGAGGCGGTTCATTCGGTGAGGATTTTTCATATCTTTCAGAATCTCAGCAAGAGAACGCTTCTGAGCATTAGTCAATTCAAATGGCAGTTCCTGCACAAAGGAGGTTAATTTACTGTTATCATAGGTTTGGGCATTCCCTGTAGTTGACTCGCGATGATGTTTTCTTAACAGCTGCATTTTTAGCTGAAAAATAAGAAATTCCTCATAAATGAACCTGCGTTTGGCATGTTTTAGCATGATTCTATTATCAGGGTAGTGCATCTGTCTGATAGCTTGTGGGCGTTCGGGCAACTTGTACGCACGCTGTAAATCCTCAGGCAGAATTTCGGGTATCTCGTGTTCATAGGCATCAATCGAAGCCTTAATAAACTTTCGCAGAGTAGTAAGGGGTACTCCTTCTTTCAAGGTATAGACAGGCTGAATAGGGGCCTGACTTTTGGATTCACCTTTTTTAAACTGGCTGACAGTGATCTGCAGCCTCTGTTGGTCCCACTTCCCTGTAACAGTTACAGTATCCCCTGCATGAAGCTGCTTTTTCGCGAAAGCCCGGTTAAACATAACAGCTTTTACAGCAAACTGCTCCACTTGGAGCGTAAACGTTAACCTTGATTTTTTACGACCATAAAAGCTAAGGGAAGGTTCAGAAACAACCTCCCCTTCGATCGTAGCTTTTTCATTATGGGTCAATTCAGTTAATGGTTTGACTTCATAAGAATCGTATCGAAACGGAAAATAAAACAGAAGATCCTCGATCGTAAATAGACCAAGTTCATTCAACTGCGCCTCCAGTTTCTCCCCGACTCCTTTTAATTCACTAATCGGATGGCTTAACACTATATTCACTCTTTCTTCAACGAAATTCCATACACTTTTGCTTCCAGCTCTCTTCCTGTAGGAGTGGCAGCAAGCCCGCCTTGAGCAGTTTCACGAAAAGCTGAAGGCATACGCTGACCAACTTTATACATCGCATCGATTACTTCATCGCAAGGAATACGACTGGTCACCCCTGCCAGAGCCATGTCTGCTGCCACAACAGCATTTGAAGCTCCCATAGCATTTCTTTTCACGCAAGGAACCTCTACCAGCCCCGCAACAGGATCACATATTAAACCTAGCATATTCTTCAGGGTAATGGCCATCGCTTCTGCTGACTGAGAAGGCGTCCCTCCTGCCATTTCCACAATAGCAGCCGCCGCCATCCCCGCTGCTGAGCCTACTTCAGCCTGACAGCCTCCGGCAGCTCCAGATATCGATGCATTGTTCGCGACTACAAAACCGAAGGCACCCGAAGTAAATAGATAACGAACCATTTGATCTCTCGTTGGGTTCAGCTGATTTTTCACTGCAAATAAGGTACCTGGTACACACCCGGCGCTCCCCGCCGTTGGAGTTGCACATATGGTCCCCATCGCTGCATTGACTTCATTAGTTGCCACTGCTTTACTGACCGCATCCATAAGTAAGTTACCGGAAAGCGGAGTATGATTTTTCATATAATTTTGTATAAGGACAGCATCGCCACCCGTTAGTCCACTGTGGGACTTCACCCCTTTCAATCCATCTTCTATCGCTTTTTCCATAACCTCGAGGTTCTTTTCCATGTGATCATACACTTGTTCTCTCGTAAGTTCTTTAACTTTCATCTCCTGCCTGATCATAACTTCTGAGATTTGAATATTTTCACTTTCAGCGAGCTCAACCAGCTCTGCAACATTTCGAAACATAAATAATGCTCCCCTTCTCTGGATGTTAGTCGGATATTTTCGCGACCTGGGTAATATGGTCGGCACGTTCAAGTTCACTTAATACCGAATCATCAATGTTCTGATCTACTTCTATAACCATAAGAGCCTGTTGGCCCTGAGCTTTTCTGGATACTTCCATTCGTCCGATATTAATCTCGTGTTTAGCTAAAATGGCTGTAGAGGATGCTATGGCACCATATCGATCATTGTGTATCAAAAGAATAGCTGGATGACTGCCGGATAAACGCAGTTCGAATCCATTAAGTTCGGTAATTTCCGCTTTGCCTCCGCCGATCGAGATGCCCACAAGCTCAAGTTCGCCGTCATCATCCCCGATTTTTAAACGTGCCGTATTTGGGTGGTCAGTATGTGCTTCTTCTTCGTAAAAACGAACCTTCATGCCATTTTTCCGAGCTGTTTTCAAAGCATCCCGGATTCGTTCGTCGTATGTGTCATAATCCAGCAACCCGCCTATGATGGCCACATCCGTTCCGTGACCTTTATAGGTTTTCGCAAATGAACCATATAAGTGGACATTCGCATACTTTGGCTCTCTGCCAAACAGATGACGGGCTGCTCTTCCAATCCGAGCTGCTCCGGCTGTATGTGAACTAGATGGTCCAATCATTACTGGACCGATAATATCGAATACTGATCTATATTTCATTTCTTTCACCATCCCTATTTTCTCTCTTGGTTTTCCATTGAGAAAACGCTTTCTTTCATAACCAGATCCTTCTATATTTTATCATAATCCAAATCTAACAGCTCACTATTTACAAAAAAGGAACAGATAAACTTGATAGAAAGTTTGGAGAAGAGTAGAATACAAATTTGTGGGTTACTCGGTAACCGGGCGGGAGAGGGATAATTTCATAGAGGAGATTGAAATGTTCAATCACCAAAATAAACATGTCAGCTGGAAGAAAGAATGGATGGCCGGGTTAATTGGCTACTTTACCACGGTTTATATCGTGGCAGTAAACAGCCAGATATTAGAAAGTGCCGGATTACCGCTTGAAAGCGGTATGGTAGCCACCATTCTAGCCAGTGCCATCGGCTGTTTAATCATGGCTATATACGCGAATGCGCCTATGGTTCTTATTCCAGGCATGGGAGTAAACGCCCTATTCGCCTATTCGATTGTGGAAGGCAGCGGTTTTAGCTTTCAAGAAGGGCTGGCCGTCGTATGTATCGCTTCTCTGCTGTTCTTAATTACAGCTTTTACGAGACTAGGAGATTGGCTCAAGCATGCGATTCCCGAATCCTTGAAACACGCGATCACTGTCGGACTGGGTTTATTTCTAACACTGATCGGGCTTGAAAAAGGCGGACTCGTTGTTCGCGGAGAGCATTCTTTAATCAGTTTAGGAAACCCATCTTCAGCTATTGTAATCACGAGCTTGCTCACTTTATTTATCGCGATTTTCCTTTTCACACGAAACGTGCCAGGGAACTTTCTTGTAACCATGATTATAGGGACGATCATTGCTCACTTCACTGGAATTCTTGATGCTCCCGGCTCCATGATTTCTCTCCATGAACAATCCTGGGTCTTTCTCCCTGACTTTACTGGAGTTAGTGATTTTGGGTTTTGGATGGCCGTATTCCCACTGGCTATTGTTCTTATCTTCGAAAATATGGGGTTGATCCATGGACAGCTGGGAATGCTTGAACAACAAGGTAAATTTAAACGATCCTTTCAGGCCGCTTCCTTTTCCGCGATGAGCAGTGGATTTTTGGGTACATCGCCGACGGTCTCATCTGCTGAAAGCGCGGCGGTGATCGCTTCCGGTGGAAAAACGGGAAGAGCCTCCTTGACTATGGCCGTCCTGTTTATTGGTACCCTATTTTTGATTCCATGGATATCAATGGTTCCTTCGACAGCGATCAGCCCGATATTAATCATCGTTGGCGCTTTAATGGTTCAAAATATTAAAGAGATCCCGCTGGATGAACTATCAGAAGCTATGCCCGCTTTCCTTATTATTGTGATGATCCCTTTCACTTACTCCATCGCTGATGGAATGGCGTTTGGATTTATTGCATACCCGATTGTAAAATTGGCCATTGGGAAGCAACGAGAGCTCTCGACGCCCGTCGTACTCATTGCTATGGTCTTTCTCATTGAATTTATCATGCGCTCACTTGGACACTAAGAATATAATTATAATTACTGATAGGTATATTTACCCTTAACAAAACCCATGAAGCTGGAAATCCAGTTTCATGGGTTTTTATATATTTCATCCAATTAGTTCAGCTCCAGCGAATCGATAACTTCAAATGACAGCAATCTAATTCTCCAACAGAGGTATATAACATAATGTTGAGTCCATCCGGAGTGTAATTCGTGTCCATCTTTGACTGAACCCCTGTAGACTTTAGTAATTGAATTACTTTACTTTTATTTGATTGCTGAGCTGCCTTCATAAGTTCTGCGGACCATTCTGAGGAATTTGTTATGTGATCCATTAATACATCTGCTTCTTTTAGTAAATCCTTCATTTGTTCAGCAGATTTCATAAACAGTTCGGTATTTACCTCAGGGTATGGTCTGTGAAGGAAATCATAGTCATGGGAATAAGGGGTTGCATGAAAAGCGGGCCAGTATGTTCGGAGATAGTAATAAGGATAGAACAACCACACCCCTCCTCTTTCTCATTTGCAATCTACAACAGTATATGGATAAGAGCTCAAAAAGAAAATTGTCCACCAGGAAAGCCAGTTTCTGCAAGGTTAAAAAATGTCTAATTATTAATAGAACTATTGCTCCTGTCAGTCTGATGAGAAAGATGTGATGTTGATGTAAATCACCTCTCATCTGACGAAAAGATATAAAGGCACAGCCAGCCTTCAAAGACCCTTTAATACGACGAAAACTGCTGCCCAAGCAGTAGAGTTTTTAACAGAATCTTCTTCTTGAACGTTAGGTATATTTCTAATTAGTTACCTTCTTCCCCTGTAAAGCCAGTTTCTTTTATAGAAAAATAATTCAATAATGTGGTCAGGGACTCGAGAAAGCGGATAGCACCAAGACCCACAGCCATTCAAGGTAAAATGAAACAGCACTGATTTATCTGCATGTGAACCCCACCCACCAAAAACTCGCTCCTTTCTGCAAAGGAGCGAGTTTCCATTTACCTATGAATACTTGTAGAAGCGTAGCACTTTCTCATTAATGGTTTCTCAAATTATAAACCACGCGAGCAGCTTCTGCACGAATGGCAGAGTCCTTAGGCAAAAATTTATTGCCAGGTACGCCGATCATCAACTTAAGCTCATAAGCGGCTGTAACATCTTCAGTAAACACACTGCGAATATCGTCCTCATCTTTATACAAGTGATCACCTTTAGCCTTGTACTCTCCATTTTTATACTCGTAGGCACGTACAACCATGGCAGCCATTTGTTCACGTGTAATGGAAGAAAATGGATTAAATTGTGTTTCGCTGACACCATATACAATTCCATTCTCGTAAGCGGCTGTAATTTCTTGTTGATACTTGTCAGGCACATCCTTAAATGGGCTTTCTCCTTTGGCGGTCAATCCAAGTTCCCGGGTAAGCAGCATCGCAAATTCAGAACGAAGCAGAGGATCTTTTGGACCAAAGTTGCCATTTGGATAACCTTTAATAACCCCATCTGCAGCTAAAGTATATATTTCTTCAGCTGCCCAGTAATCCTCCGGTACATCGGGAAAGACAGTTGTTTTATCGGACGCTTGAAGATCGATCCTATAGTTCCCGTAGCCGTCACTTCTTTTTTCAAGAAAAGAAATTTTCTGCTCATCGTCTGCATACTTTTGAGCATCAGGGGACGAACGGAAGGTTAACAACGGGTCTCCATTTATCGGTGCAAAAGACCAATTCCCATCCGCTTTCGGATCAATGGTTTCATTCTGACGAATATAGTTTACAAGAACTTGTCGGTTTTCATCTGGAGATTTAACCACAATGTTATCACCATCAGGATTAGCAAATTTGGAAGCCGCCCGATAATTGTTGGTAGCAACTAAAAACTCCTGCTCCTTATCGATGGCTTCTCCTTTGTATTTTACATTCTTAATACGATGACTATCATTGATCTTTTCTCCGTCATTGTTGTAGCGAGGGGGTTCAGTTACATCGATTTCGTAGGTTAAACCATCGATCACGTCAAAGTTATAACTGCGAAAATCATTATTCACCAATTCCTGCTGCTTATCTGAATCTGTATTTATTTCGTTAAACTGGCCCGCACTCCATTCAAGCCATTCCACTACTTGCTCTCCAGTTATCTTAGAGGCTTGAAGGGTATTCGGATACTTATAAAGTGAAGTGGTATCTTTAATCGCAAGTTCTCCGGCTGGAATGTCCGTAAAATCACTGACCCCATCTCTTCCTGCTTTGAATGGAGCAGCAGCTGATAATACAGGTAATCCATCCAACTCAGTGCCTTGGATATATTTTTCAAGGTAAGCTTTCTGTGCATCATTTACAATTTGGACCGTTGGGTCATCTAATACCTGGGCAAAATAGCTGTAGAGGGGAACTTCCGTTTCGCCTACAGGTGTAGCCACATACTCCCTGGTCGCCTCGTGATCATGTTGAACTTGACTGACAATTTCCTGGTTCGCTTCAACCAGAGGTTCACCATTTTCAGAATCATAAATAGGTTTCGCATCAGCTCTACCTTGCGTCACATCCCATTCACCCTCTGTATATTCGAGCTCCAAATCAATAATCCCAAGATCTGATCCCCAAAAACCAGCTTGTGTAGTTGCTACGCCATTGATTGTTCCCTGCTCAAGGTTGATATTATATCGACCATCTAATGAAGCATAGTCCTCGCTAGGGAAGGTCTGATGGGAATGTCCAAACATAAGCGCGTCGAAACCTTCAACTGTCGATAGTTGATATGTCTGATTTTCAGCACCTTTCTCATATTCTTCCTTTGAGCCCAGCCCTGAGTGAGCAATGCCAATAATAACGTCAGCACCTTCTTCTCTCATTGAAGGAAGGAATTTTTCTGCGGTTTGTTTTAAATCACGTGTGATTACCTTCCCTTCTAAGTTGTCTTTATCCCAAGTCATAATTTGAGGCGGTGTGAATCCAATAACTCCCACTTGAATCGTATGTACATCACCATTTTGATCTGTAACTTCACGATCCAGAATCACATATGGATCGAAGTAGTTCTCGTCGTTATCCGGATTGTCGTCACCGTCGTCTTTATATACATTGGCATTTACATATGGGAAATCAGAACCTTCGACAGCTTTATCCAAAAATTCCAGACCATAATTGAATTCGTGATTACCATAATTACCAGCATCATAGTCCAGGAGATTCATAGCTTGATAGACAGGATGTTTATGACCTTGTTCATCTAATACTTCTTGATCAACGATATAATCAGCCATGGGATTGCCCTGAATCAAATCTCCATTATCGAAAAGCATGGAATTCTTTACCTTGCCTCTTTCCTGATTAATAAGCGTTGCAGTATTAACAAGTCCGACTGTGTCATCCTGCTTGTCCGTAAAATAATCATAATTCATCACGTGACTGTGCAAATCCGTCGTTTCCATTAACCTTAAATCCACTACGTCACCCTCATCCGTCTGAGCGTTTACGTTAGTCGTCCAGGATGAAGCAGCTAAAACCCCAAGAACCATAGCTGAACGTAGGAACCATTTCTTCTGATTTTGTTTCAAATCGTCACCTTACCTTTCAGTAATGTAGAATATTGTAATCATTTATATATTTTAACATTTAAGATAGAATTTTAGCAGTTTTTTTTATAGACTGACAATTAAAACAGCGATCATCTTTCCACTGCTTTTCATTAAAAAAGACTTGAAGAGAATGTCTCTTCAAGTCTACTCCATTTGGACAGGGTGCTTAATGATTAAAAGCTACAAAAAATCACCTGTCCGTTTCTGTGATATTATATTTCCTCTTCCTTAAATCTCAACTTTCACATAAAGCTTGTTTATTACAAAAAAAGTTCTCAAAATAGTCTTCAATCACTTTTATCTCTGAATAAGGCACCTTCTCATCCCCGATAACCTGGTATCCCCCAAACCCGATTCCTGTTAATAAAACCAGATCATCAGGTTCAGCTAAATCGAATGAAAAATGAATGGCTTCTTCTCGATGCAGAACTGAATGAATCTGAGAAGTTGAAGGGTCTTTGAAACCTTTTAATACATCGTTTACGACTTCCTGTCGGTCAGCATGCCCCGGCTGATCAACACTGACCACAATTTTATCTGCCAACCCCTCAGCCACTTCTGCCATCAAAGGACGCTTTTGGGGATCCCTGAGACCCACTCCTGTGATCATAACAATTAAGTTGCGGTAAGGAATATGTTGCACAGCATTTAAAATATTGAAAAGAGCATCAGGAGTATGAGCATAGTCTAAAACAATTTGAAAAGGGGCCTCGTTATCTACAATTTGAAAACGCCCTTCCGGACTTTGAATTGTTGAAACTACCGATAATATCTGTTCTGCCGAGTAGCCCATTTGGCAGCAAACCGCCACAGCAGCCAGGAAATTAGATACATTATATGTTCCATAAATAGGTGCATGGAGGTGGTGCTCCTCACTAAACAAACGTAATGTAAATGAAGTTCCCTCCATCGTTGTACGGATTTCTTTAGCAGAGATATCAGCTGATTCTTCAATCCCGTACGTGATTAAATGTCCTTTAAAACCTCTTATTAATTCTTCCGCCATTTGAGAATCATCTGCGTTTACAATTGCACTTTTGGACTGATCAAACAGCTTCATTTTCGCTTGTTTATAAGCTTCCATAGTACCGTGAAATTCTAAGTGTTCTGGTGTCAAATTGGTATGGACAGCCACATCAAAATTGATTGTGGCCAAGCGTTTTTGCTCAATCGCTATCGAAGTGGATTCAATAATTGCAGCATTCATCTCTCTTTTCCGAAAATAGTGCAATACTCGGTGAATATCAGGAGCTTCAGGAGTCGTAGGTACCGTCTGCTTAAATTCTGTCTTTTTCTCATCATCCCATATTCCAGCCGTACCTAAACTGCCTGTTCGCAGGCGAAGATCATTTAAAAGCGAGTAAAGGAAAGATGAAACGGTTGTTTTTCCATTGGTTCCTGTGACGCCAATAGTGTAGAGGGAGTTCGATGGGGAATCATAAATGGTTGAAGCTAACTGCGCTAGAGCGGTTCTAGTTTCGGGCACGCATATAAAACTTTTATCCTTATAAAAGGTCGAGTACATGTGTAACTTTTCACTTTCGGTACCAATGATGGTGTTTGCACCATTCTGAATAGCCTGCTCAATAAAAACATGTCCGTCATGCTTTTCACCAGCAATACATACAAAAGCATCGCCTTCTTCTGCCTCACGAGAATCATATACTACTGAGGATACGTATTGACTCTCAGGACCATAAATGGTCCCTTGAAATAGGTTTTCAAAAATCAATTCTTTGTTAGTCATTATATGAAATCATCCTTTATTCACACTTTATGATACTAAAGCATCTTAGTTAGTTGTAAGTTCCCATTGGTTTATGCCTATAAACTTCTACTAGCATCTCGATAGGTTCTCAATAGGTTTGCAGAAAATACATGACTTTTATCCTATTTTTTAATATCAAAAACTTTGAATTATAATTGAAAATATGGAAGCTCACTAAAGGCGTATCGCTATAGTAATTATGCGTATTTTGTTATTATTTTCCTGTTCTATAAATTGGAAAAAAGATAGTTGGAAAATAACCAAAAATTTGTCGAAAAAAAAGTTAAAAAAACTATTGCGTTACCCCCATACTAGAGAGTAAAATTTTCAGTAATTCATCAGTTAAGAAAACTAAAGCTGATTGAATGATAACAATTATTAAAAGGAGGTCATTAAAATGACCATGCTATATTCCAAGGCTCGCGAGCTATTTGAAGAGGACTACAAAAACAGCCCGGAAGCCAAGGGATCTCAACTGTCTGCTTCCACAAAAGTGAAGCGAACTAAAAGCGGCAAACTTCTTATGCCTTTTCGTAAAAACAAAAGAAAATAAGAGAATGAAGTGGTGACATATAGCTATGAGAAGAAAGCAAATAAAGGATAACGGTACTCAAGCCGTTCCGTGGAATCAACGTCTGCATGACTTAAGTAGTCAAAAGACGTTGATTTTTTAATGGAAAGAAAAATACTGGAACCACAATGGGGAATGTCTAATGAAGTATTCTATTCGGATTTTAAAATTAGCAGCCCTATACATCTCCTCGTTGATTATCCTTATCATCTTAATTTTATAGTAAACTAGTAATCCTTTTTAAGTGTCTACTTTTATTCCCACCTAAAAGAAAAAACTAAGTAAGAAAAATAATTTTTTCTATTTGCTTTCCAAGATAGAATTTTTAAACCTTTATCCTTCGCTTCACCCATAACCCCTGATCTTTCTTTTTCAAGAATTCTAATCCTTTATTTAGGCTCCCCCGCTCCCAGCTAACGAATCATAACATTTAGTACCGGATCTTTAGAAAAATAAAACTGCCGCACCCTTCATTTCGGAGGACGAAGGAATACGACAGCCTGCCGGTAGCTTATGATTGGTTTCGCAGCTGCTTTAAGATTTCAAAACCTTTCGTAACGGATTGACTCATAGCTGCACCGCCACCGTATGCAGCAGCTACACCCATGGCTTCATAAATCTCCTGATCCGAGCAGTCCATTGCCACGCATTGATCCATATGGTAAGTGATGCTGGGTTCGTCCCCTTCTTTCAAACTAATTGCCAGTGCCATTAAGTGTTTATTTGCTTTCGTTACTTCTCCATCACTAAATGCTTCTCCAGTGAATCGATTGTACTCCTGGATGGTTTTTGGCAGATGCTCTGTTAGTTGTTCAATGCCAATACGGTATTCCTCTAGTATAGTATGGGCTTTTCTTTCCGTGATATCACTCCTTAGTGTGTTCTATAATGCAATTCCTTTTTATACCAATAGTAAACTACTGGAAGTGCCAGCTATAAATTACTATGG
The DNA here is from genome assembly GCF_049282395.1 of Halobacillus sp. Taxonomy (NCBI): domain Bacteria; kingdom Bacillati; phylum Bacillota; class Bacilli; order Caryophanales; family Bacillaceae; genus Halobacillus; species Halobacillus sp. The sequence goes on from NZ_JBAPTY010000056.1 coordinate 25,099, forward strand.
ATTTTCTTTTATCATCCATAATCTGGATGACCTGAGGTGGCAGATTCTGGAACAAAAAAAGCAACCTGTGACAGGCTGCTTTTTTTGTTTATGTGGTTTGGTCTGTTGGTCGTACTACAATTTCATTGATGGTAACTTCTGCCGGTTCTTCAAGAGCATAACGTATTGTTCTGGCGATGCTGTCCGGCGTGATCGCCTGTTCGTAAAGTTCGTCTACTCCACCTTTTACATCTTCATCTGTAATGGTAGATGTCAGTTCAGTAGAAACCGCTCCAGGCGAAATGATCGTTGCTCTAATCTTACTCTCGGCAGACTCTTCCATTCTCAGCCCGTCCGTAATCGCACGCACAGCGAATTTTGTACCGCTGTATACAGCACTTCCTGGAAAGACTACGTGTCCAGCCACGGAAGAAATATTAATGATGTGTCCTTTTTTGCGTTCGCGCATATGAGGCAGCACGGCAGATATTCCATATAGCACACCTTTAATATTTACATCGATCATTTGATCCCATTCTTTAACCTTTTGTTTATTTAGTAAAGAAAGTGGCATCAACCCCGCATTATTTACAATGGCATCTATTTGGCCCAGTTCTTTTTGAGCGTATTCAGCAAGCTCTTCCATTTCATCATAATTGGTTACGTCAGTTGCTTTGTATATCGCGTGCCCGCCATCATCGTTTACTTTTTTCGCTAATTCTTCCAGCCGATCTTCACGTCTTGCTGCTAATACAAGTTTAGCTCCTTTAGAGGAAAGTTCTTTCGCCGTTTCCTCACCGATTCCACTGGATGCTCCTGTGATAATAACTACTTGATCTTGTAAATTCGTCAATGACTAGCCTCCTAAATATATTCTAACTCTTCCAATTTTATTTCGATTTCAAAATGTATGTTACCGAAATAAACTTGTGTTAAACATTACCTTTCTAAGCCATGGTTTTTCATTTAAAAAACTCCCTTAATAGGGAGCTTCTAATTACTGAACATTTTCTATTGGTCTTTCATCCTTATCCTCACTATAGCTTAATACATCTGCATACTTTTTCTGCCACTTTCTAATGGAAAGTATGACTAACCCAATAGTTGCAAGTACAAGACCGATTAATACCGGCCAGAAATAAGGAAAGACCATCCCTCCCGAATAGGCTACACCAATAGGAGAAAAAACTATATAAGTGGCGCCTATACTTGCAATTAATATAACGGAAGTAGCTACACTGTACTTCCATGGCGTCATGTTAATCTTCGGGCTATTATAAAACTTAAACGCCTTAATCCTCGGCTTAAAGTAAGCGAAAGTAAACATAATTATAACTTCTATTGCAAAAAGAATGCCGTAAATGTGAATGAAATGAATATTAACGGCAATTCCAAATAGCTGAGTGAATCCCCACACCATATATGTTCAAACCTAAAAGATGAACTTTATTGGAAATATTTATCTTTTCACTTTTTCAATTTATGAAGTTTTGAATGAAATAAAGGGCTGGTTTATGATATATTTGATGAACTTCATGTCTAATCGTAATTGGGAGAGGAAGGGTCAATGATGAGCATTTTGTCTGCAGAATTTTATGAACAGCCTACTTTAGAGCTAGCAAAATCTCTTTTGGGCTGTGAATTAGTTAAAGAAACGGAGAAAGGCACGGCTTCTGGATATATTGTAGAAACAGAAGCATATATTGGTCCGGTTGACAGGGCAGCTCATAGTTTTAACAATAAGCGGACGCAGCGAACGGAAGTAATGTTTGACCTGCCTGGTTATGTTTACACA
>NZ_JBAPTY010000057.1:0-51315 GCF_049282395.1 Halobacillus sp.
ACAATGACTCCGCCCAAACTTCCATAAGCAGCTGAAAAGTTCCCCAGGCTGCTTACATAAAAGGAAAAAAGTAAGGAAACCAGCTGCCATCCGATGGTAGCAAAAACTGCACCGGCAACTGCGTCCCTGTATTTCAAACGAATGCTTGGAGCGGTTACATATAAAAAGGATAATACAATGAAGAAAATGATAGACGAAATTGCCCACCGGAGCGTTCCCCAGGCTTCAATAAAGCTGTCTGATAAGCCAAATGCAGAAAAGACGAAAACTCCTGCCGTATGTCCAAGAACCGGCAATAAAAAAGCAATACAAATAACGAGAACCATAGCAATAGTCAGAATGATCGCTATAAACCTTGTTACAAGAAATGGCCGGTTTTCTTCTACATTATGAGCGCGGTTAAAAGCACGCATGATCGCACTCACACCAACAGAAGCCGCCCACAATGTACCGAGGATACCTACAGATAGAAGACTTCTGCTCCCGCTATTCAACAAGGAAGTCACATTTTCTGTAATCAGGTCAAAGGTTTCAGGAGGAGCGTAAGTACTAATAATAGCGAGAACACGTTCTTCATCAATATTTAAATAACCAAGCAAAGTAAGAAGGAAAATCATAAATGGGAATAATGATAACAGGAAAAAGTAAGCAAGTTGAGCTGCCAGGCCCGCAACATCATCATCTCTAAAACGGGTCAGCAGCTCTTTTCCAAGTTTTAAAACGCTATTCATGATTTTCCATCACCCTAACTTAAGAAGCTTCTTTTGGATCATCTACTGCTTTCAATTGTTGTTCAACTTCTTGATTGATCTCTCCTACTCTATTCAGTATGTCCTCCGCTTTATTCAATATTTCAATTAAATCTTCTAATCCTTTGCTTACCCGTTTAGAAAATTGTTCATAATTTACCCTTACCGAATGGATAGCGTCTGATGGATTGGTCACGTAACCTTTATACTTAGTACCGGCTTCTCGTGATCTCACACCTACGTACTGCCTTGTATCCTTGTCAATTAGCACAAGAGCTCCGCCGATCAAAGCTCCGATCCATACACCTTTCCATAACTTTTGCTGTCCCATAACGACTCCTCCTTATAGTTGGTTATCTTTTTTTATTTGTTCAAGTAAGCGGAAGCAACCTTCACTCACTAGCTCGTACACGTATTGGAAATTACCGGTGAAATAAGGATCCGGCACATCTGCTTCCTCGTGAGATGTATAATCCAACAATTTAGCTACGGTTACTCCGTTTTTCTCGCGGATAGAATGGAGATCCTGAATGTTTTTGCTGTCCATAGCAATAAGATAATCATAATCGTCCCAGTCCGCTTCTGCAACTTGTCGAGCTCTCATCCCTTCATAGGAGATGGAGTGCTCGTCTAAAATAGCTCTTGTCCCTTCATGAGGAATTGAGCCTTCATGCCAGTGACCTATACCGGCGGAATCAACTGAAATTTCTTTTTCAAGGCCTTCCTTTTTCACCAAGTCCTTAAATATGGCTTCAGCCATAGGAGAACGGCATATATTGCCTAAACAAACAAATAGTACACGGATCATTTCCAAAGCCCCCAAGTATAGTATTTCATGTTTAATAATTTCTATGAATCCTGTCCAATTCCTGCATTAAATCGACAACTATAGTGGATATTTTCCCTCAAGATGTGATAGTAAACCAAGATTTATTTCCCCTAAATTTGAAAATTCCTTGACTTTTAAACATAATTTTCGGAATATTTTATATATAGACATAATTTGCTAAAAAATTGAAGGGGGATATTTATGGAGGAACAAGGGGCATTATACAACTTTTTTGATGCAGCAAGTGCGATTGTTTGGGGACCTGTTTTATTAATTCTGTTAGTTGGTACCGGTGTGTACTTAACCCTAAGGCTTGGTTTTCTGCAATTTAAAACTCTTCCTTACGCTTTAAAGCTGGCTTTTAAACCAGCTAAGGAAAAGAAAAATGAAAAAGGAGACATTTCCCATTACCAGGCATTAACGACGGCACTTGCCGCGACAATTGGGACTGGGAACATCGCAGGAGTAGCAACAGCCGTTTTCCTCGGCGGACCTGGAGCAGTATTCTGGATGTGGATTACCGCGGTGTTCGGGATGGCTACTAAATATGCGGAAGCAGTTCTGGCCGTTAAATACCGAATTACCGACCACAATGGAAACATGGCAGGCGGACCCATGTATTACTTGTCCAGAGGACTAAAAACAAAATGGCTCGGGAAACCTCTTGGAGTTCTTTTCGCCATATTTGGAGCTGTAGCAGCTTTCGGAATCGGCAACATGGTTCAATCGAACTCTGTGTCTGATGTAATGGAAACAAGCTTTAGCGTGCCCCATTGGGTAACTGGACTCATTTTATTATTCTTTGCAGGGCTTGTTCTATTAGGTGGAATCCGCAGTATCGGAAGAGTAACAGCTTTCTTTGTGCCGATCATGGCTATCTTTTATGTTGTCGGTGCTCTAATTATTATCCTTATGAACTTAAATTTAGTATTGCCAGCTTTCGGAACGATTTTCAATGATGCTTTCACCGGCAGTGCTGTTGGCGGAGGCCTTCTTGGAACAGCCATTCGTTTTGGTGTGGCCCGCGGAGTTTTCTCCAACGAAGCCGGTTTAGGATCGGCCCCTATTGCGGCTGCAGCAGCACGTACGGATTACGCCGGACGTCAGGCACTAGTTTCTATGACCCAGGTGTTTATTGATACCATCATAGTATGTACGATGACCGGGTTGACCATTGTTATGGCCGGACAGTATAAAGGCCAGCTGGATGGAGCCGATCTAACCACCGCTTCGTTCGGAGTTTTCCTTGGTGATATGGGGTCCTATATCGTTACAATCGGTTTGATTTTCTTTGCTTTCTCAACCATTGTAGGCTGGTCCTATTATGGAGAGAAATGCTTCGGTTACCTAACCGGCCAACGAGGTTTAGGATTTTATAAGATTGTATTTGTATTATTCGTATTTGTAGGAGCTGTCGCCCAGCTTGATACGGTTTGGAAGTTTGCAGACGTGATGAACGGGCTGATGGCCTTTCCAAACTTAATTGGCTTACTGCTTCTATCGGGTGTAGTAGGGGCTGAGACAACCAAGTTCCTTAAAGTGGCAAAGAAAGAACGCGAGCAGGAAAAACAAGCACAATATAACAACTAAACAAAAAGCAGGTCCGGAGTTATGCCGGCCTGCTTTTTTGTTTAGTATGTAAAATTTCGCTGTTGAATTGTCATAGGCGCTTCTAGGTGTAGGTCTGCTTTTTGATCAGCAGCTTCTCCATCTCGTGAGGAGGCAGTGGCTTGCTGAAATGATAACCTTGATAGTAAGCACACTCATTTTCCTTTAAGAAATCCAGCACTTCCTGATCCTCTATCCCTTCCGCTACAACCTCCAATTTGAAAGCCTCTGCCAGCTGAATCATCGCTTTGACCATTTCTGCGTCACTCGGGTCTGTTAGTACTCCTTTAATAAAAGCCTGGTCAATCTTCAAATAGTGAATAGGAAACTGCCGAAGATAACTTAGCGAGGAGTATCCTGTTCCGAAGTCATCAATCGATAAGGATACCCCCATTGACTTAAGGTTCTGCATGGTTTGAATACATTGTTCCGTATGCCTCATGACACTGTTTTCCGTCACTTCAATCTCTAAGTACTGAGGATCCATCCTGCTTTCAACTAAAATCCGCTTTACATTTTCCGTGAAGTCATGTCTTTGAATCTCATTGGCCGATACGTTAATAGCCATTCGTTCCGGGGCATAACCCTTCTCAATCCATTCTTGATTCTGCCTGCATGCTTCTTTCAATACCCACTCATCCAGCTGATTTATCAATCCGGTTTCTTCAGCAACTGGAATAAATTCAGCAGGCGAGACCGTCCCTCGCTCCGGATGCTTCCATCTTACTAAAGCTTCCATTCCGCTTATGTAGCCCGTTCGAACGTCCACTTTAGGCTGATAGTGCAAATAGAGTTCATTGCGGGTAAGAGCCTGACGCAAATCCCCTTCTAGCGTCATTACTTTTTCGTAATGCTTGTTCATATTAGGCAGATAAAACAATAAATTCTGCCTGCCATTCTGTTTACAGAAATGCATGGCGACATCTGCGCTAGTCAGCAATCGGGCTGCAGAAGATCCATCCTTAGGATATTGCGCTGCCCCCAGGCTTGCGGTAATAAAAAACTGTCTGCCCAGCAAGTTGATGGGATGACGGATATTTTGTAAAATCTCTTTCCCAAGCGTGGCAATCTCAGACTGCGTATGCATCCCCTTCAAACAAACGACAAACTCATCTCCTCCCAAACGATACAGCTGATCTTTTGAAGAAAGCGAACGTTGTATCCTCTCAGCCACCAGTAGCAGCACCTGGTCGCCAGCTATATGCCCCATCGTATCATTTACATACTTGAATCGATCCAGGTTACAAAAAATGATTGTAAATGGACTCCCGGCACTGCTGGAATTTGCCAGGTCTTTTTGAAGCCTGTTTCGGTTTGGAAGATTGGTTAAATGATCATGAGAAGCCATGTGTTCAAGCCTCTGCTCTGCTTCCTCATAAGAAGTTACATCAACTGAACTTCCGATAATCTCAATTACTTTTCCATTTTCCTCTACAGGAGAGAGTGTAGTCTCGAAACACCTTCCTCTATATAGATGTTTATAAGATATTGTCCGTCCAGAAAACGCCAGTGCATATTTATGGTGAAAGAAAGCAGCCTGTTCGTACGTAAACAGTTCTTCTAAACTCTTTCCTTTAACCAATGCGGTAGTCAACCCTATCTCTTTTGACAATTTCCCCTCAAAGAGGTCGTAGCAGAACGATTGATTTTCCTTCTTTTTCACTTTAAATACTACATTCATAATAGCTTCAAGTGTACGTGAGAAATCCTGTATTTGAAGAACTTGACTCGCTTCCAATTCTTCATATTCCTTTATGTATGGGAACGTAATATTCTTCACTTCTTCCAAAAGACTGAAGGAAGCAGGGTCTCCCGCCCTTGAGGCCAGCTGATCACAAATATGGGTAATTCTCTCTAAATCGATCCGAGTATTTTTATTCACCACATTTTATATCTCCTCATATAACAACGCTTATGGGTAAAGTATACCTGAACAAATGGAATATAAAAAGACAATATTAACACATGATGATCAGACTAAAGGCTTAATACATTCATCCCCTTCATGCTGGGCAGCATTCACGTAATCACTCACCTCGTAAGCTTTCAATTCTTCCGCATCCATTCCCTGCACAAAATCATGAGCTTCTTCAGGTGTCCATTTAAAGGGTTCAATCCATTTTTCCTGAGCGTGCTTAGGCAGGATGACCGGCATTCGGTGGTGAATATCCGCCATAAAACGATCCGCTTCCTGAGTTAGTATGGTACATGTAAAGCGTTCCTCCTCATCTGTTTTCCATTGATCCCAAAGGCCCGCAAATGCAAATAGTCCGCGATTTTCCGGGTAAATGCGGAGTGGCTGTTTTCCATTTTCTGTTTTTTTCCACTCATAAAAGCTGTCTGCGATAATCAGACACCTTTTCTTAGCCATTAAGTGCTTAAAACTTGGCTTTTCGTGAGCCGTTTCACTCCGGGCATTAATCATCTTATAGCCGATCTTAGGATCTTTCGCCCACGAAGGGACCAACCCCCAATACATAAAGCCCGCTTTCTTTTCCTGACCATTATGAATAACAGCGAGCACCTTCTGACCAGGCGCAATATTGTATCTTGGCTGATAATCCTCAATTGAATGAGCAATTCCAAATTCCTCTGCTATTTGAGCTTCTTGTGAAAATAAAGTGTACCTTCCGCACATGCCTAATCCCTCCTGTACTATTTCTTCTTATTATACCCATCGCTGATTCTTATTTAACCGATAAACCGCCCGCACTAAATAAAAGGTCCAGCAGATTATTAGCTGAACCTTTCGTGTAAACGTTATTTTCTTCCTAATCCATACATAATAAAATGGATGGTTCGATCTAATTCCTCTTCGTCCTCCCAATCACTTTCAGGAGCAAGAAGAAAGCGGGTCACCAGGAAGCCGACAACTGTAGAAATAATCATCCGGATAATCGAACGATTAGGGTAATCGATTACGCTCCCCTGCTCTTTCAATTCATTTAATACACGCTCAAATTTAGGAAAAACTTCCTCAAGAAATACGGATTCGTAACGGGCTTGAAGTTCAGGTTGAAAAGCAATTTCCTGTAATACAATCTTTAGTAAGGGAGCATTCTCCCTTGCAAATTCAAACCTATTCTTAATAATTTTCTTAAGGAATTGTTCGAAACCTTCCGGAGGTTCGTCAAAAACTTCTTTTGTAAAGTGACTCGCTAACAAGGGAACAGTAAATTGGGTCATAAAAGGGGTCACAATAGAAAATAATAAATCCTTTTTTGTTTTATAATGACGGAAAATTGTCCCTTCAGCCACTCCGGCTCTTGCCGCTATTTCGCTGGTAGAAGAAGAAGCATATCCTTTTTCCGCGAATATCTCCACGGCTGCTTTTAGAATTTGTTCCTGCTTAGGTGTTAAACCCTTTCCATCCTGGGCTTCATGTATTGCATTATAGATTTCTCTAAATTCACTCACGTGAGTCCTCCTCGCTTCTCAGGCTCTCTAGTATCATTATAGACGTCTGTGCCGCTTTAACGCGAATATATTGAGAAGGGTAAAGAGAACCACGAAACCGATTAGTATATACATAGAGAGCTGAAACTCTGCGATACCTTCGTCACGCAGCATGATCCCCCTTAGTGCCTCCGCTCCATATGTGAGCGGCATAATCCGGCCTATAGCCTGCAGCCAGACGGCAAGCCCTTCAATTGGAAAAAGCCCGGAAAAGAAAACCTGAGGGACAATTACGAGAGGAATGAATTGAATCATTTGAAATTCATTTTTGGCAAATGCAGAAAGGAGCGTTCCCAGACTAAGAGCTGTAAGAGCTAATAAAAAGGTAATTAACAGCACATACATCAGCGAACCAGTCATATACACTTCCAACACATATATGGAAAAAACCGCAATTAAAATGGATTGAAGGATCGTGAATAAACCGAAGCCTCCCAGATAGCCAAAGACGACCTCACTTCGTTTAATTGGAGATGCTAGCAAGCGTTCCAATGTTCCTTGAGTCCGCTCTCTAAGGAAAGATACACCACCAACAATAAACACAAAAAAGAAAACGAAGAAACCAATTAGTACGGGACCGATGTAATCAAACAGCTCCATATCTTCCGAACCATGCCAGAAACTTACATTCATTTCTTTAGTTGGATCGTTTGGCGCCGCTGCCTGCAACTCATTTCTAATGGCTCCGGCTGTATTAGGATCACTTCCTTCTAATGTCAAATAAGGTTTTTGCTCTTTCCACTGAAGGAATGCATCAATCGCCCCATCATCTATTTCCTTTTCCGCCATTCCCAAACTCATGGAAGTCAACTGAAGTTCCGATTCCTCTAGCGTTTCCTGGAAAGGCTCCGGGACATCAACAAGTGCCACATTTAGCGTTTTACTATCCCCATCGAGTACAAGCCACATCAACGTAAGTACAAAGATCGGAGCTGCAATCATTAACGCCATACTTCTTTTATCTCGGCGAAACTGCTTTAATATTCGTTTCATTAACGTCCACGTATTCATTGAGCACCACCTCCATAATGCAGAAATACTTCTTCGATGGTTGAAGCACCAATTCCCTCTTTTAAATGTTCAGGGGAATCTACGGCAATAACCTTTCCATCACGCAGCATCGCCAGACGATCACACTTTTCTGCTTCATCCATAACATGAGTGGTGACAATGATGGTTACACCACTTTCTTTTAACCGGTATAATTCCTGCCATATTGAATGTCTTAGTACAGGATCAATTCCTACCGTCGGTTCATCCAGAATAATGATTTCCGGTTCATGAATCAGTGCGGCTGCAAGAGAAAGTCTCCTTTTCATACCACCTGAATAGGTTTCGACCGGCTGGTCAAGATGCTTCGTTAAATCCACCATATCCATAACCTCCTGAATACGATGTTTCCTTTTTGATTTAGATAATTTATACAATGAACCAAAAAAGTCCAAGTTTTCTCTTGCTGTTAACTCTTGATATAAAGCGTCCGATTGAGCCATGAATCCGTATCTCTTCATTTGTTTAAGTGAGGGCATCAATTCATTATTTAAATACACTTCGCCCTCCCCAGGTGACAGAATCCCTGTCATCATTTTCACGATCGTTGTTTTTCCGGATCCTGAAGGACCTAACAGCCCAAAAATCTCACCTTTTTTAATGGAAAGATTAATATCCTGAAGAATGATGGTCTTTCCGAACTTATGTGAAATATTGTTCATTTGTACAATAAAGCTCATACGTCCGCCTCCTTATTTATGTTGCGAGTGATTACTCACTTTTATTAAACACCAACATTAAGAAAAAGTAAAGTGAGTAATCACTCATTAAAATAATAATAGCCCAATAAAAAAACACAGTCCTTAAACTGTGTTTTCAGAATCCAAAGTGCCTGTGGATTTTATGACTATATTGACGGTAGGCTCCTGATTGGTTAAACTTCCTCTTTTCCATCATTAAATCAAATCGGATTCTCTTCTCGGATAACTCTTTTTTATATCGCTCTCCCCGTTCTGGATCCTTGATTTCTGCAAGAAGTTCTTCCAATTGTACGATTTCTTTTTTTAACTGCATTTCTTCAGGAAGCATATTAGCATTTTTTAATATACGGTATCCATTTCTAAGTTCGGCGGGAACATAAGCGAGATCATCTTTTGGTAAAGGCTTCCCCTTGCCGGGAAGGTCCTCAAAATCACCGCGTTCCATAGACTGCTTGATTTTTTCTTCGATAATATGACCAAAATCCACAGCTTCGCCTCCTCTTATTCGGATTCAGACATTTTCCTGGAATACAAATCCATCGCATCCAAGTCAGAATTTTGTACTGGATTGTGGACAAAATGTATTTCTCTTGTGTCTTTAGGTTTTGTCAACTCTTCATACACCTTGCCCGATAATGACAATCCTGCTTGAGAAGCTTCTTCAACGGTTTGAGCAAAATGAATTTCTTTAATACCAGCGAAGTAAGCAGCGGTTAGACACATAGGACACGGTTCGCCACTTGCATAGAGAGTACAGTCGCTTAAATCTGTCGTCTGTAGATGTTCCTGAGCTTTTCGTATAGCTACCAGTTCTGCATGTGCGCTTACATCCGGCTTTATATGCAGTTCATTAACCCCTTCGGCTACCGCTTCTCCATCTTTAACGAGCACTGCTCCAAAAGGATGCCCGCCTTCTTTCACGTTCGTTACGGCAAGCTTTAATGCTTTTTCCATTCATTCACAGCTAAAGCTCCTCCTTTATTTTATGCAGGTGTTCGCTCAAGGAATCACGTAACCCTTTTGCTAAGACATCAACTTCAATCACACGCTTAAGCTTATCAGGATTATTCACATCATGATAACGCACCTCATTCACATCAGCTACGGTAACTGCTGATGGGTGACGTTCCACAAGTGTCATATCGTCCCCTGGTGTAACTTTTCCTTCTTTCAGTACACGCAGGTAAAAACCGGTATACCCCGTTTTCATGACTTTTGCCGGAAAATCTTTAATGCCGTGAGTACGCGCAATAATGTAACAGGGCTTTCTAGGTTCTGAAATCTGCAAAAGCGCGCCCCCAATTTGGAATTTATCTCCAATATGAACATCGCGCTCATCGATTCCCTCAACCGTCAAGTTTTCACCAAATGCTGGAAAAGAAAAAGACTGACCATAGTGCTCGTCCCAGTGCTTATAATACTGGGCTGGATAAAGGCAAACGGCCTTGTCTCTTCCACCATGATTTTTCTTATCTGCCTGCTCATCGCCTTCAAAATTATAATATGTTAAATAAGCTGCTTCCTGAACAGGGGTCTTCCGGTAGGCACTTTCCAGTTCTCCCTTCTCTGTCTCATACACCTCAGGGCGTCCTACATTCAAAGACAAGAGTTTATATTTCATTCAATGTCCCCTCTCTATAGCTTTTCACCCATGCCGGGAGATAATCGTAGCTCCACGCATCATTTGGGTAATCAACAAATACATCTTCTCCATTTTCATACAATGCCTGAATTAATTCATTGATTGCTCCAAAATAATAGGTGTACAAAAATTCGTAGCTGAAAGGTTCTTTTGGCATGTGATTCTCTGCACAGACATTAGGGTCGCTGTAATTTAAATAGGTACGGCAAGGAATGGGACGAACCTCATAAGCCATACACAACTGCGTTTCCGGATCAAGCATTGGGCAAGGAAGGTTGAGCTTTTTGTATTCAAGCTTCGTATCTGGATCATCCGGATCCATAGCAAGAGCGGTATCAAGCTTCCCCGCCTGCTGTTTGTAATATCGTTCCCAGTGCTCAAAGATCGCATTCTTTCTTTGCTCAGAAAATTGTTCAATAGAACGAAACATCATTTTCGCTTCCATCCTGCTGAGAACGATTGGAAAGTAGCAGCAGAAGGCACAGCCTTTAAAACAGTTCGCCTCCATTCCACTGAATGATTCCATTCGGTTTATTTCACGATCAACCTCTTTAAGCAGATTTTGAAAGCCTTGTAAAATCACCGTTTCGGTCTCAGCCTCACTATCTAGCAATTCATCTATGATGTTATCGAAAAAAGCCGGGTCAATTTCGTAGGATTGATTGAGCCGTTCACATTTTTCCAGGATTTCGTGATGTTTTAAAAAACGGTCCATTATAAAACTCCTTCTTTTTCGTTGACTATATTATACATGGAAGTAGGCCTATAAAACTACATTGTCAGAAAGATTGATTTTTGTATCGACCTTCTGTGTAAAAAACGTTACTATTAGTTTATAAAATAAACTAGAAAATGCCATCTCTGGAGGTACGCCATAATGTTTTCAAATGCTGAAATTGGAATTGATCTTGGTACAGCCAATATACTTATCTATTCTAAATCTAAAGGTATGCTTTTAAACGAGCCATCTGTGGTAGCTTATAACACAGAAACTCAGACTGTCGTAGCCGTTGGTAAAGAAGCTAAAGAAATGGTAGGTAAAACCCCTAAACATATCATCCCTGTGCGTCCTCTGCGTGATGGAGTCATCGCTGATTATGATTTAACAGCTCAAATGTTAAAAGAGCTGTTGAAAAAAGTATCAAAAAAATCAGGAATGTCCATGCGCAAGCCTACAGTGGTCATCTGTACTCCTTCTGGTTCAACTTCTGTAGAACGCCGTGCTATCCATAATGCCGTTAAAAGTTATGGAGCAAGAAATGTTCATCTAATTGAGGAACCTATAGCTGCTGCCATTGGTGCCGATCTGCCTGTTGACGAGCCGATCGCCAACGTCATTGTAGATATTGGCGGAGGAACAAGCGAAGTAGCCATCATTTCTTTCGGCGGCGTTGTGTCCTGTAAATCGATAAGAACCGGCGGAGATGTGATGGATGAAGAAATTATTCATTACGTAAGAAAAGCTTACAATGTGCTGATCGGTGAACGGACAGCAGAGGAAATTAAAATGGAAATTGGCTACGCTTTAATTGACCACCCTGAAGTTACCATGGATGTTCGTGGGCGCGACATGGTTACCGGTCTTCCAAAAACGATCGAGTTAGCCTCGACTGAAGTTCAATCAGCCATTAAAGAGTCACTGGAACAGTTACTGGAAACCATTCGAGCTACACTTGAAGACTGCCCGCCAGAACTAAGCGGTGATATTGTTGATCATGGCGTTATCCTGACTGGAGGGGGAGCGTTATTGAACGGCATGCAAGAGTGGTTATCAAATGAAATCTCTGTACCTGTTCATATGGCTCCAAGTCCTCTCGAATCCGTTGCTATTGGGACAGGGAAATCTCTTAAGATGATTCAAAAATTGCAAAAAGCATCTACTAACTAATAGATTTTGAATTTAGAAGAAGCGCGCGTCCAAAAATCCATTTCCCTTTGATCTCCTTTTAACTGCCTGCAGATATATGGAATAAAGATGTGCCTTGCGATGTCACGCTCGCAAGGTTTCTTTATATGTGAATTCTTTTTGTCCTTGCAATAATTACTTTTATGGACAAACGTGTCTAATTTGATAGAATAAAACTAGGACTTCAGCTTAAGATGCTGCTGCACAAACCCGATTAGGAAAGATTTTTTGATAAGGAGCAGGATCTCATTATGAAACCATCAACACTGTTAAAATGGATAACCGGAGCCTGTGAAGCATTTTTGGCCATCCCGATTGCCGGTGGTGCTTTTGTATTAGGGAATGGATGGGCTCCCCTTCTATTCATGTTTATTTTTCACATAATCACCTTAATAGTATCCATTAGGGAAAATCGATTTTTCGTGGGAAGTATCCTGGGGCTTGTCACAAGCGCTATAGGAGTTATCCCATTCATTGGCTGGATTATGCATACGACGACAGCTATCGTACTCTTAATAGATGCTGGAATTTCTTCTGGCACGGATAAAAGAGCAAAGCTGGCTAAATAATAACAACATCTCACCACACCAGAAAATGTATTTACCAATCTTTCTATAATCGAGGAGGATGTGTCTATGTATACAGTACTTTGTTTCTTTAGAGTCAAAAAGAAGAATGTAGAAAAATTCGTGAAGATGACTAGAAAAAGCGGCGACATCCTGGAATCACACGGCACCATTTCCCATCATGTCTACTTTTCCAATATGCTTACCGGCAGACAAGGTTCTATGGGAGTACTCAATTTAATGGAGGTCGATGAGGATGAAGAGTTGCTTATGGCTCAATCTGTTTTTAACAGCGAGGATCATTATTACGAAGTGATGAAAAGTGTAAAATCGAATGATATGATCCATTACCTGGATGAATATCTTAAAGATCTTGTAGAAATGACTCGTGTGGTCACTTCTTCTTTCACTACCAAACACCCTCAATAACTTTGAGGGTGTTTTTAATTACATAGCTTTCCATTTTAAGTGTAGTCATCAAGCAGACGTGCTATCATAGAATTACAATTTATTGGAGGTGGAGGAAATGAAAATCGTTGTATTAGGAGCAGGCGCTTTAGGTGCATACTTTGGTGCACGCTGGCAAGAAGCTGGACATGAAGTCGTAAATCTTGTAAGAGAAGGAAGAGCAGAACAACTGGAGGAACACGGATTACAGTTACATAGTAAAATGGGAGACTATACCGTTCCCGAGCCGGTCATTGCCAGAGATCCTGAAGAAATTGAAGATGCTGACTTAGTCTTCCTTGCTGTCAAAGGCTATCATCTTCATGGGACCCTGGATTGGCTGAAGCAGTTGGTTCAAAAGGGAGCCAAGGTTTTCCCAGTACTAAATGGTATGGAGCATATTAGTATTCTTCAGAAAGAACTGGGTGAAGAAGCCGTGATCGGCGGACTTTCCTATATTATCGCAACGCTTGATGAAAAAGGACACGTTGTACATTCCAGCGAATTTCACGACCTTGTGTTCGGACCATTGCACCCTTCCCAGCAATCCATATGTGAAGAACTTGCTTTCGCTTGTAATCAGGCTAACCTTAACGGAAGCATAAGCCCCAATATTTTAGAAGATATGTGGAAAAAGTATATGTTCATTTCTGCTTTTTCAGGTATTACGACGGCTGTAAACCAACCAATCGGAGAAATCCGATCCTATCCTCAGACTTTACGTATTGCGGAACATGTTCTATTTGAAATGAAAGAACTTGCTAATGCTCACCAGGTAAGCTTAACAGATGAGCAGGCGGCGAAAGCGTTTGAAAATTTACGTAAACTTGATCATGACATGACTTCTTCCATGCATCAGGACCGGAGAAAGGGTCTGCCGCTTGAAGTAGAACATCTCCATGGTGGAGCTTTAAGACTTGGAAGTGAAGTCGGTTTGTCCATGCCTTATACGGAAACCATTCACGCCATGATTAAACCATACGAAACGTACCAGCAATAAACAAAAAGCAGTGTCTCCCATGAATGGGGACACTGCTTTTATTATCTCAATTATTGCTGCTTTTTATATACAGCTTATTAAGCAATAGGGCCGGTTACTGTAAGACTCAGTTTCGAGATAATTTGGATCCGTTGCCGAAAATTTGATAAGGGAGGCTGCGGAAACAACTCGCTTTCCTGCGGGGGAACTGGCAAGCCTCCTCAGTCGTTAACACTCCTTGTGGGGTCTCGTCTAGCTCCTTCTCCCGGTCGAGTAAGCGGGAGCCTTTCACTTGATGTGAAAGTTCCTCACTCCTCACAGAACCGTGCGAGCGGTATTACCGCACACGGCTCTTCCCATCACCATTCAGAGAATATAGTTGATGTGCTCTCTCAAATCATAGATATTCACTTTAAGGCGTGGTCGAGGTAAAGGGTACTTTTCGAGGAATAAGTTGAATTGATCCCAGCGAAACGATTTCCTTTGACTTCGACGATTCATCCACTTAAAGAGGAGGCGTTTCACAATGTCAAGAAAGGTATCGACTGACTTTAGATTATCGGTGATACAATAATAATTGTAGTAGCCGTGAAGCGATCGCCGAAGGCGAGCCATGATGACTTTAATATCCGTCGTCCGATGAGCTTTCAGCCAGTCTTTCTGCTTCTTCAGCTTCGCCCCGACTTTCTTACGGCTGCTTTTGCGCTTCACACGAAAGTTCCCTTTCCGGCTTTTCCCGCAGTAATGCGTAAAGCCAAGAAAGTCAAAGGTCGAGGGTTTCTTACGACCCTCTCGTTGGCTATCTTTCTCGGCATACCGACCGAAGGGTAAGATGTTGGTTTTATCTTCGGCGATTTTCAGATTGAACTTGCGCAACCGTTGGACGAGGGCGGTATAGAATCCTTCGGCCTCACTTTTGTACTGAAAACAGCACACAAAGTCATCGGCATAACGCACCATGTACGCGTGTCCTTTGCATCGTTGGCGATAGACATCGAACCATAAATCCAGGACGTAATGAAGATAAACATTCGCGAGAATGGGCGAAATAATCCCGCCTTGTGGGGTTCCTTGGTCTGTATGAATATACTTCCCTTCCTCCATGTATCCGCCCTTTAGAAAGCGGGCGATGATTCGGAGGAGATTCGGATCGTTGATCCGGTGTTTGAGAAACGTCATCATCCATTCATGGTCCACATGATCAAAGAATCCCTTAATATCTGCGTCCACCACGTAGTTGATGAGGCGCTTTTCCAGATATACGTTTAGAATCTTTAATGCATCATGACCGTTCCGGTTGGGACGGAAGCCAAACGAACAGTCAAGGAAGTCCTGTTCATAAATCGCATTCAGAATCTTCGCGATGCCGCGTTGAACAATTTTGTCTTCATGGTCCGGGATGCCTAAGGGGCGCTTCTTCTTCGAACCGGCTTTATCTATATAGGTCCGCCGGACCGGAACCGGGCGATAGGCTTTCTTCTTCATGCGCGCTACGAGGTTTTGGATGTTATCATCTAGTTTGGCATCATAGGCCTCTTTGGTCACCCCGTTCAAGCCGGTGGCTTTTCCATTAGGAAGTTCCCTGTGACATTGTTTGAGATTATCCTCATTAAGTAAATGAACGAGCGCCGTGAACTTCATGTCTGAGTGAGCCTGCGCTAATTCTCTTATCCTTGTCAGTTTCGTTTCCATTTCAAATTCCACCTCAGTGTGTAGTAAATGTTTCTCTTCAAAGGTTGATGACGGGTAGCGGCCTTTCCTCCGTCAGCATTACCCGACTTCTCAGGTACTACGCCGCTATCCGACTTCCTTTAGGCATTTGACAGTCCTCACTTTATTATCGTTTGTCAGTCATTACTCTTTTCGAGACCTAAAGGATCTCCCGAGTTGCCGTAACTTATCAATGTCTAACGTGCCGAGGTCATCGACTCCGAGGAAGGAGTTACTCTCTTGCCATTTTGCGATCTGTAACTCTGTGGCTTTCTGCGCTCCCGAGCGCATCAGCCTTCCTAAACTAGACGAATTTCGAAGCTTTTTTCCCTTCAACCCTCTGGCTTACGGCCCATTATCTAGCTGTCTACGCTTAAAGGCAGATGTCACCATCTGCCCACAAAGACTCGCTACGAGTGAATGGCTAGTTCTTTCTCGACGGGCATCCCACCCGCTATAAGTTACGACCTATGCTCGGTCGCTCCGGGAGTCTCGTCGTTTCCTCCGCCACCCCAGCCATTTCATGTGAACGGACCCTGCCAGTAGAAAAAAGTGGGAACCTTAAATCGGCTTAAATGCTTCTATAGCGGCGTTTATACCCTGAAGAGACTCGGTACTCAGCGTTGATCATATAGGTTATTCTTCCTCATATGAAGGCCTTTACGTAAAGGATTTCGAGCTCTCCATGATCGCAAAGGGGCGAAATGGACCGGCGAAGACTCCTGCGGGATGAACATGTCAGGTGAGGCCCCGGAAGGAGTCAGCCTGAGGAGACTCAGCGCATGCCCGCGGAAAGCGAGTCGTTCCCCTGGAGCCCCTTTCTCTACAAAACATCTCGGAACTGAGTCTTCAACAATCCGGCTCTTTAGCTTAATAAGTCTCTTATAAGAAATCAAGAATATCCTTTAATAGACCCTATTTGTAAAATTGTAATTAAATAACGTATATTTGTCTTCCATAGAAGTCCTGGGCTTAGCTTTTGGCACTTTCTCCGGATACCCCATTTGAATGACTCCTATCAATTTATGTAAGACTGGATTAAGGCCGACACCTTTTATGAATTCTGCATCATGTAAGTAGGGACTAGTGGTCCACAATCCTCCGATCCCTTTTTCCCAGGCCAGCAACTGAACATTCTGGATAAAAGCGCAGACGGCTGCATAATCCTCTTCGTATTTGTGCTCATTTGCGTCCTTTTCCATGAAAATTAAAGCGTGGTGAGGGATATTCTCTAGAAACTCATGAATCCCCTGCTTCATCCGTTGAGATTTTTCCTTGCTATATCCTTCAAAGAAGCCCTTTCTTGTATAACTTTGTAAAACTAGATTAGCATACACTTGTTTACCTTCTTCCTGAAACATATAAATGTTCCACGGCTCTTTCATACGGTGAGTCGGGGCCCATGAAGCGGATGTGAATATTTCTTTTAACAAACCTACAGGTACTTCTTCTTGCTTAAAATCGTGAATGGACCGCCGATTCTTAATAGCTTCTACCAACTCCATGCCATCCCCCCTTCTTTTTTAGACACTGTGAAATGTGGTTCATATATTGAACATTAGGACTCTTAGTATAAGACATTAAATAGAGCCTTCCTTTAAGGAAACAAGTTTGTAATTTGATATCCCATCAAGTACGCCCACTCTCTTAAAAAGAACGGTACTTTCGTTTTAAGTGTCTCATAAGCTGAATATTGTGTGGGTACACCCGTAACATCCATCCCCTGACTTTCAGCCTCTCCCGCAGCTCTCTTAAGATGAAATTGATCACTTACAAGCAGATAGGAATCAATTCCTTTACGAGAAGCTACTTTCTTTGCATTAATTAGATTTTCTTTCGTTACAAGCGAATGTTTTTCAATTAAAATTGCTTCCTTTGGTATTCCATTCTTTACCGCATATTCTTTGCCTACTTCAGCTTCTGAGGCTGCCGCTTTTTGACTTCCGCCCCCGGTAAATATTAGATAATCCACTTTATCATCCTTATAGAGTTCGAGAGCTTGCTTTAAGCGTCCCTTAAATACAGGACTTGGCTCTCCATTCCATTGCGCAGCACCAAGTACTATGGCAGCATCTGCATCAGGTATATTCTCCTCTTCCCCGTATGTCCATAAGCTATATCCTGTGTAAATAGCATACACAACTATAAGAATTGAAATTATTTTTAAAAATCGCCGCATCGTTTAATGTCTCCTACTCTTCGCTGACTATTAACCATCATATCACAGAAAAAAGCCTCTCTGAATAATCAGAGAGGCTTGAGTTAAAATTATTTATTCAAGTTGTAGAATGCTTTTCCACCTGCGTACTCAGCAGTTCCAAACAGCTGGTCTTCAATACGAAGAAGCTGATTATATTTCGCTACACGGTCTGTACGGGACGGAGCACCTGTCTTGATTTGCCCTGCGTTTGTAGCTACGGCAATATCAGCAATTGTGGCATCTTCGGTCTCGCCAGAACGGTGGGAAATAACAGCTGTATAACCTGCTCGCTTGGCCATTTCAATCGCCTGGAATGTTTCCGTGAGCGTTCCGATTTGGTTCACTTTAATAAGGATAGAATTACCTACACCCTGTTCAATGGCACGTCCAAGTTTTTCAGTGTTTGTAACAAACAAGTCGTCACCTACGAGTTGTACACGGTCGCCAATTCGATCGGTAAGCAGCTTGGTTCCTTCCCAGTCGTTTTCGTCAAGTCCATCTTCAATGGATACGATCGGGTATTTGTTTACAAGCTCTTCATACCAGTCAACCATTTCTTCAGAAGTACGTTCAACGCCTTCGCCTTTCAAGTTGTACTTGCCATCTTCATAAATTTCAGAAGACGCTACGTCCATTGCAAGCTTAACTTCTGAATCAGGTTTGTATCCTGCTTCTTCAATCGCTTCAATAATAGTGGAAAGGGCTTCTTCATTGGATTTAAGGCTTGGAGCAAACCCGCCTTCATCACCAACACCTGTATTATATCCTTTGTTCTTAAGCACTTTCTTAAGAGAGTGGAAGATCTCTGCACCCATGCGAAGAGCTTCTTTAAAGGTCGGAGCACCAACAGGCATAATCATAAATTCTTGAATATCTACGTTGTTATCCGCATGCTCTCCACCGTTTAGGATATTCATCATTGGAGTAGGAAGTGTGTTGGCCGTGAAGCCTCCAAGATATTTGTATAGTGGAAGACCTACCACGTCAGCTGCTGCATGAGCTACAGCCATTGATACACCAAGAATAGCGTTAGCACCTAGTTCTCCCTTATTTTCAGTACCATCAAGCTCGATCATCATTTGATCAATAATCACTTGTTGAGTAACGTCCATTCCAAGCAGGTTAGGAGCAATTTTCTCGTTCACGTTCTCCACTGCTTTTTCTACACCTTTTCCAAGATAACGATCCTTGTCACCGTCACGAAGTTCTACAGCTTCATATTCACCAGTAGAAGCTCCGCTTGGTACAAGTGCCGTACCAAATGCGCCGGATTCTGTATAAATTTCAACTTCAACAGTTGGATTACCGCGAGAGTCTAATACTTCACGTGCGTAAACGTCTGTAATAAATGGCATTTAAATTCTCTCCCTTATTTTTTAATTAATGACTGACCTGTCATTTCTTCAGGCTGTTCAATGTTTAATAACTCCAGAAGGGTTGGAGACAAATCTCCCAGTACTCCTTCTGTGCGAAGCTCAGCACCTTCTTTAGTAACAATTACAGGTACTGGGTTAGTAGTGTGTGCAGTCATAGCATCTCCATCCGGAGTCGTCACTTCATCTGAATTACCATGGTCTGCTGTAATAATTGCATGACCGCCTTTTTCATGGATCTTGTCTACAATCTTACCTAAGCATTCATCCACAGCTTCAATAGCTTTAATGGTCGGCTCAAGCATGCCGGAGTGCCCAACCATATCCGGGTTAGCGAAATTCAGGATAATTGCATTGTGCTTTTCAGCATCTAACTCGCCTAAAAGGGCGTCTGTAACTTCATAAGCACTCATTTCAGGCTGCAGATCATATGTCGCTACTTTTGGTGAATCAATGAGGATCCGTTCTTCTCCATCAAATTCATTTTCACGGCCGCCGCTCATAAAGAAGGTTACGTGCGGATACTTCTCCGTTTCAGCAATGCGCAGCTGTTTCTTATTGTTATTCGCTAGTACTTCTCCAACTGTATTTTTAAGATCTTTTGGTGGAAAAGCGATCTTGCTGTTAACTGCATCGCTATATTGAGTCATTCCTACAAAGTAGGTGTTCTTCGGAGCATCTTCGCCTCTATCGTAACCATCAAAGTCATCATTAGCGAACGTTTTAGATAGTTGAATTGCACGGTCAGGACGGAAGTTGAAGAATATAATGGAATCTTCATCGTTTACTGTACCTTTAGCCTCACCGTTCTCATCTGTTAGGACTACTGGTTCGACAAATTCATCATAGACTTCTTTCTGATAGGAGTCTTCTACTGCCTGAAGAGGGTCCTCATACTTATGACCTTTACCATAAGCAATAGCATCATAAGCCAGCTTCACTCTTTCCCAGCGGTTATCACGGTCCATGGCATAATAGCGCCCTGAGATCGTCGCCAGCTTACCAACACCAATTTCTTCTACTTTATCCAATGTTTGTTGAATATAGGTCTTGGCGGATTGCTGTCCCACATCACGTCCATCAAGGAAGGCATGAATATAAACCTCTTCAACGCCTTCATTTTTGGCTAGATTAAGTGTTGCGAACATGTGGTCAATATGGCTGTGAATCCCACCATCCGATAATAACCCGAAAATATGAAGGGCTTTATTTTTCGCTTTAGCATTTCTTACTGCGTTTAGCAAGACTTCATTCTCGTAAAACTCACCCTCGCGAATGGAAAGGTTAATACGAGTAAGACTTTGATAAACCACACGTCCAGCCCCGATGTTCAGGTGCCCGACTTCTGAATTCCCCATCTGTCCCTCTGGAAGACCAACAGCTTCCCCGCAAGCAATTAGCTGAGCGTGAGGAAACTGGTTCCAATAGCGGTCGAAATTAGGTGTATTCGCTTGTTTAACTGCGTTGCCTTTTTCTTCATCCCGCAGGGCATACCCGTCGAGAATAATTAAAGCTGCTAAATCATGATTACTCATGTTTACCTGCCTCCACAAGTTTTAAGAAAGAGTCTGCTTCAAGGCTCGCTCCTCCAACTAATGCTCCGTCAATATCAGACTGGGAAAGCATTTCATCAACATTAGCAGGCTTTACACTGCCGCCATATTGAATACGTACTGCATCAGCAGCATCCGCATTTACATAGTTGCTGACCGTTTCACGAATGTGAGCACAGACTTCATTAGCTTGTTCTGCAGTAGCCGTACGGCCTGTACCAATAGCCCAGATCGGCTCATATGCGATAATGACATCGGCACATTGCTCGTTTGTAAGTCCTTCAAGAGCTTTTTTAACTTGAGATTCTACATGATTCATAGTTTGATCTGCTTCACGCTGATCAAGCGTTTCCCCTACACAGATAATGGGAGTAAGTCCATGTTTAAACGCAGCGTGAACTTTCTTATTTATATCTTCATCAGTTTCTTTAAATACTTCACGACGCTCAGAGTGGCCGAGAACTACATACGTGACACCAAGTTCTTTAAGCATTACAGGGCTTACTTCCCCTGTGAATGCACCACTTTCTTCAAAGTGCATATTTTGAGCGCCAATCTTTAAGCTGGTCCCTTCAGTTTCTTCTACTAATTTCTGAAGAAACGGGAACGGGGCACATACAACGGATTCCACTTTATCAGAAGATGGGACCTCATTCTTTGTCGTTTGAATAAAATCTTCCGCTTCGCGGTGAGTTTTGTTCATTTTCCAATTTCCTGCAATCACTTGTTTACGCATGTCTTCTTCACCTCTCCTTTATTTATCGTTTAGCAATGCGACACCTGGAAGCTCTTTGCCTTCCATAAATTCAAGGGAAGCTCCGCCTCCAGTTGATACATGATCCATATCGTCTGCATAGCCGAATTTCTCTACTGCTGCTGCAGAATCTCCACCACCGATAACCGTGTAACCCTTGGTTTCAGACAGAGCATTCGCTACAGCTTTTGTTCCATTCGCAAACGTTTCAAGTTCAAATACGCCCATTGGTCCATTCCAGATTACCAGTTTGGAATTTTTGATTACTTCAGCATATTTCTCTCTTGTTTTCGGACCAATGTCAAGAGCTTCCCAGTCAGCTGGGATATTGTCAATGGATACTATTTCGGTGTTCGCTGAATCAGAAAAGTCATCTGCAACCACCACATCCTCAGGCATAAGGAAATCTACACCTTTTTCTTCAGCTTTCTTCATATACTCTTTCGCTGTTTCGATCTTATCTTCCTCTAATAAAGATTTACCGATTTCGTAACCTTGAGCTTTTACGAAGGTATAAGCAAGTCCGCCACCGATAATTAAATGATCTACTTTATCAATCAAGTTGTCGATTACACCAATTTTATCTTTTACTTTAGCCCCGCCAATTATAGCTGTGAACGGGCGATCTGGATCGGAAAGTGCTTGTCCCAGCACATTAATTTCTTTTTCCATTAGAAAACCAGCTACTGCAGGCAGATGCTCAGCTACACCAGCTGTCGATGAATGAGCACGGTGAGCAGCACCGAAGGCATCATTTACATAAAGGTCTGCCATGTCAGCGAATGCTTTTGATAATTCCGCATCGTTTTTCTCTTCACCAGGATGGAAACGTACGTTTTCGATTAGAAGAACTTCGCCGTTATCCATTTCAGAAATGGCTTTGTTTACTTCTTCTCCATGTACCTGATCTGTTTTCGTGACGGTTTGTCCAAGCAGATCACTTAGACGTTTCGCAACGGGATCTAATCGAAGTTCTTTAACGACTTCGCCTTTTGGTCGACCAAGGTGACTGGCAAGAATAACTTTAGCTCCATTCCCAGACAAATGCTTAATGGTTGGAAGAGCCGCTTTAATTCTAGTATCGTCTGTAACTTCTTCCCCGCTCATAGGAACATTAAAGTCCACACGGCAAAATACAGTTTTTCCGTTTACCTCTACATCACGAATGGTTTGCTTATTCATGAAATGACAACCTCCTTGGTTTGTATTCAGGGTAGATTAACCTGCCTCTATGTACGTTTCCACTTCAGTTTCCCGTGAAAACGCTAGAGCAGCAAAATCTCTGAAAACATGGATAAAGGAGGAGGACATGAGACCCCCTCCTTTACTAACTGTTAATACTATTCAGTATCTGTTTCTTCTTACAAGCCTTGGTTTTTAAGATAAACAGCCAAGTCTACACAACGATTGGAATAACCGAATTCGTTGTCATACCAAGAAACAACTTTAACCATATTGTTTTCAAGAGCAAGAGTGGACAAACCATCAATTACAGAAGAGTTCGTGTTTCCATTATAGTCAGAGGAAACAAGAGGCTCATCACTGTAGCCCAGGATGCCTTTAAGCTCGCCTTCAGCTTCTGCTTTAAGAGCTTCGTTTACTTCTTCAACTGTTACATCTTTTTCAAGCTCAGCAACGAAGTCTACAATAGACACGTTTGCTGTTGGTACACGCATAGCCATTCCGCTTAGCTTACCATCAAGCTGTGGAAGAACTTTCGCTACCGCTTGAGCAGCACCAGTTGTTGTTGGAATAATATTTTGAGCTGCTGCACGGGCACGACGGTAGTCTTTATGAGGCAGGTCAAGAATTTGCTGATCATTCGTGTAAGAGTGAACAGTCGTCATCATACCGCGTTTAAGACCGAATTTTTGATCCAATACTTTTGCATATGGTGCCAGGCAGTTTGTTGTGCAGGAAGCATTAGAAATGACGTGATGAGAATCTTTGTCATATTGATCTTCGTTAACACCCATTACTACTGTCAGGTCTTCTTGTTTTGCTGGTGCAGAAATGATTACTTTCTTAGCGCCTGCATCCAAGTGTTTTTTAGCATCGTCACGTTGAGTGAAACGGCCTGTAGATTCGATTACTACGTCTACACCAAGGTCGCCCCATCCAAGCTGAGCCGGGTCTTTTTCGGAAAGAACTTTAACTTCTTTACCGCCAACGATCAGGTTGTCCCCGTTTGTTGTAACTTCTTCATCAAGAGTACCGTGAACCGTGTCATACTGAAGCAGGTGCGCAAGCATGTTAGCATCCGTCAAGTCGTTCACTGCTACTACTTCTACACTTTCATTTTTCAAAGCAGCACGATAAACGTTACGTCCAATACGGCCAAAACCGTTAATACCAATTCTTACAGTCATGTAAAATTCCTCCTTGGATTCTATGCATTATATATTTAAAGGGAAATTCCCCTTATTAACTCTTTCGCCGCACCTTCATCGGTGATAAGAACATTACTCTGTCCCGGCTTAAAATAGGAAGCAATAGCCTGGGCTTTTGAACGCCCTCCAGCTACGGCAATCACATGCTCTGCATGCTTTAGATCTTCTAACTGAAGCCCCACCGTTCTAACTTTATGAACGATTTCACCTTTTTGATTAAAGTAATAACCAAAGGCTTCTCCCACGGCTTCACGACTTTTAATAAGACGCAATTGTTCGGCAGAAGTTTTCCTTCTTTCAGCCATCATTACAGCATCCCCTACACCGTGGATAATAATTCCTGCTTTCCGGATAATCTCGAGTACTTCCTTTATAGAGGGTTCCTCGATAATGGTCTTATAAGAATCCTCACTTAAAGGATCGGGTACATAAAGTAAGCGATAATCCCCTTTGGCTTTTTTAGCCATTTCAGCGCAAATGGTATTCGCCTGATTTTCCACTCTTTCCCCAAGACCACCGCGTGCAGGTACGTAGAGACATTCATCTGCACCTTGAAACGGTGTCATCATTTCAGCTACTGCCGCCATAGTCGTTCCACCAGTAATGCCTATGGTTTGGCGGGGGATCAACTGGTCTTTTAAATAATTGACGCAAGCTTTTCCCATTTCGCTTTTCACCCAGTCAAGGTTATCACTATCACCAGGAACAACCACAGTATAGTCTAGGTTTAATTTATCCTTTAATTGCTTTTCTAAAACCTTTATCCCTGTAACTTCTTTAATGAATTCAGCTAATTGCTCCAGAATGTTTTGACCTTCATAGGTCAAATGCATTCCGCGGGAAGTAATTTCTACAGAGCCTTGCTTGTTTAAGAAGTCCACTTCACTGCGAACAGTACGCTCCGCTAACTCTACGTTTTCCGCCAGAGCACGACGTCCTACAGGCTGCATAATCTGGATGTAATACAAAAGTTTATAGCGTTGCTGCATTACATCAACCACTTCAGGAAAAAGTTTTTTTTGTAAGTCAATTAAGTCTCGCATGGAAAAACCCCTTATGTTAAAAACCATCGATTGGGCCGGATCTCGTCCCGGGTAGTCACATTATGTCCCGCTCGGAGCAAAAAAAACATCTCTTTCACTAGTAATATTAACAGTGAGAATGTGGAGGCGCAAGCAGAAGTGAGTGAATTTTTAATGTAAGCGTTCTTCTATAGCTGTATAGGTAATAGAACGATAGTCTAATTCAACTCCATTAACTTCAAGGACCGGAATTTCAAATAAATACTTTCTCATTAGTCCATCATTTTGCTCAATATCAATTTCTTGCACCTCAATTTGATATTCCCCGGAGAGCAGCTCAACTAAACTACTGATCTCCTCACAAAGCGGACACCTTTTCTTTACATATAAGGTTATATTGTTCACGCTGTTCCTCCTTTCCTGCTCTGAACCGAATTAAGCAATCCGTTCTCTATTATACATAGACGAAGAGCATGCACCAGTTCAGGATGCATGCTCTTCATTATCATAAACGCCATTATCTATTTTCAGTTTTCTCTTCTGTAAAAAATCGGTTAATTGTTCATAGGCATTATTCCTAGGTGTTCGCTTCAACGATTCATAATTAAAGGATAGCTTTTGCTGATGCTGCATATCGAACACGTGAATCCGTCTGTCCTCAGAAATTTGCTCAGTCGACAACATTTTATAACGGATTAAGTTTGTCATAAATACCCCTTTTCTTTGGCAAAAACGTCAAGAAACGGCAAGTGCATGAAATAATAATAACATAGAAACCAAAATAAAAAAATTACATTGACATAACAAACAACTTACGATTATCCGTATAATTTTGTTTCACAATTGTTTAAGTTATTCGCTCTTATAACTTGACAAACGCTATTAATATTTCAATATATTAAACAAACAGTATAACACAAAAAACGCCTTTCCGAAAGAAAGGCGTTTTTTGTGAATAATTATTTCATTTAATAGCGCGCCCGAGAGGATTCGAACCTCCGACAGACGTAGAACCGGAATCTACCGCTCTATCCAACTGAGCTACGGGCGCAAAATGACATGCAATATATATTATATGAAGAATAGTTGAATATTGCAAGGTTTTTTTATTATGTGACTACAACAACCTGCGAATTAAGTTAAGAATTGGGAGCAGCCCATCCAATAAGGTGAAATTTCAAAGAAGCTGCTAGAATCCTTCGAAGAAACTTCCACGGAAGAGGAACAGAGGAGATGAGACACATGAAATCTCTAACCCTGAGTTCGTTTGCTATATGATTTGCCAACACCCATTCCCATAAACCAAAGTCTTTAGCTAAACGATCCTATCGAAAGCTTCATAAAAAATAAATCTTTATTTAGTAATAAAAACCATACACTCTACGTTTATCCAAAAATATTTAGGGAATGATGGTATAAGGAATTCTACGAAAAAGGTCGATCGTTTTTGTTTGACCTTTATTGACCTTAATTGTATGATAAATGTATTCCATCATAACTAGTGATGATAAGGAGGAAATCACAATGAACTTAGTACCTACAGTTATTGAACAAACAAACCGAGGAGAGCGTGCTTACGACATATACTCCCGTCTATTGAAAGACCGGATTATCATGCTTGGCAGCCCGATCGACGATAACATTTCCAACTCCATTGTAGCTCAATTGCTATTCTTGGCCGCTGACGATCCGGACAAAGATATTTCACTATACATTAATTCACCTGGTGGTTCGATCACATCCGGTATGGCTATTTATGATACGATGCAGTTTATCAAACCAAACGTGTCTACCATCTGCACAGGTATGGCAGCTTCAATGGGTGCTTTCCTGCTAAACGCTGGTGAACCAGGCAAGCGTTATGCCCTTCCAAATAGTGAGGTTATGATCCACCAGCCTCTAGGCGGCACACAAGGTCAGGCTTCCGATATTGAAATTCACGCTAAACGTATTATTAAAATGCGCGAGAAATTGAACAAAATTCTTTCTGAACGTACAGGTCAGCCTTATGAAGTGATCGAACGTGATACTGATCGTGATAACTTCATGTCTGCCCACGAAGCTGTAGATTATGGATTGATCGACAAAGTTATGGAGAAATCTTAATCTAATACTTATCCGCTGTGTATTTTACACAGCGGATTTTTTATGAGCTTATTTTAATTTTTAAGTTCATTCTTTCACAAATACAGGTTTACTTTTCCTTCACAAATTCGTGAAGCTGTTCCATTGCAGTTTCCTCATCGGAACCATCTGCAATCAATTTAATACTTTCACCCGTACCCACTGCAAGACTCATTAGACCCATAATGCTTTTGGCATTTACCCGCTTGTTTTCCTTCTCAATAAATATATCACTGCTGAAGCGATTAGCATGTTGAACAAATTGAGCGGCCGGCCTTGCCTGTAACCCTGTTTCTAGTTCAATCTTTATATCCCGTTCTATCAATGAATTCTCTCCTCCCTTACTTACTTATTCCACCACCGAAAACGCATTCATAAAAACCGAAAGAAAACGCTCCCGATCAATGAAAGCGTTTTTAATTATAGTTCATTATAGCATGAATTAAAGTGGAGAAACATTAATTTCTTGTGTTTTCTGTGACTTCTCCTCTTCGAACTTTTTCAGCAAATTCATCTATTTTACGCAGCCGGTGGTTGATGCCTGATTTGCTTATCGCGGCTCCTGAAACATATTCCCCAAGTTCTTTTAAAGAAACATCCTGATGTTGTAAACGCAAAGAGGCAATTTCCTGAAGCTTATCAGGTAAAGCTTCCAGACCGACGGTGCGCTTAATAAATTTAATATTTTCTACCTGTCGGAATGCTGCTCCTATCGTTTTATTTAAATTAGCTGTTTCACAATTCACTAAACGATTGACAGAATTCCTCATATCTCTAACGATCCGTACATCTTCAAATTTAAATAATGCTTGATGGGCTCCAATATTACTGATTAGTTCAGTAATTTTATCGGCTTCTTTTAAATACGTAATAAACCCTTTTTTTCTTACCAGGGTACGAGCGTGCAGCCCAAAACTATTCATCAGCTGACACAACGCTTCGTTGTGTTCCTCATCAGAAGAATAAATTTCGAGGTGATAGGAGGAGGTTTCTGGATTATTGACCGAACCACCTGCTAAAAATGCCCCTCTCAGGTAGGCACGCTTGCAGCACGTATCATTTAAATACTTTTTAGGAATTTCCGGATTAATAGACAGGGGACCTTTCAGGATTTCCAGGTCATGCAGCACCTGCTCAGCCTTTTCAGAAAGACGTACAATGTACACATTGTTTTTTTTCAAGCGCATTTTTTTTCGAACCAGCAGTTCTACTGGATAAGGGTACAATTTTTTAATTAGCATATACGTTCTTCTTGCTATGGCTGCATTTTCCGTTTGGATATCCAATATATAATGACGGTTGGAAAAAGAAAAAGTCCCGTTCATTCTAATTAATGCTGCTAATTCTGACTCCATACAGCAAGCATCTGCTTCTACGTTGGTCAGTTCTTTTTTTATCTCTGATGCAAATGACACAGCTGGACACCTCCCTCTGGCAGAAAGCCCCTCCATTAAAGCATCGAATGCAGTAATTGAGTAAGCTTATCTGTATCATGCCGCAACATGGCTTGACTTTCATCTATAATATCTTCTTCCACTACTTCAATTCCCATTGACTTAATACGCTCTATGTCATAAATAACGGGTTCAGCATTTTCTTTCGCGTAGGCTTTCTTTACTTTTTGTTCAATCGGCTGGTTATGAACCACGATCGAGTTAATAACCCCTCGACCTATGTGATCAAATAACGCCTTCAAGTGGTCTCCAGCGGTATATCCTGAGGTTTCCCCTTCTTGGGTCATAACATTACAGACATACGTGACTTTTGCTTTCGTATCTCTTAAAGCCTGACCAATTTCAGGAATAATAATATTAGGAAGAATACTTGTATAGAGACTCCCAGGTGCGATCACAATTAAATCCGCTTCCTTAATTGCATTCACAGCTTCCGGAAGCGGCTGAACAGGTGTAGGACTTACAAACACCCTTTTAATTTTTTTCTGTTG
Organism: Halobacillus sp.; assembly: GCF_049282395.1. Classification (NCBI taxonomy): domain Bacteria; kingdom Bacillati; phylum Bacillota; class Bacilli; order Caryophanales; family Bacillaceae; genus Halobacillus; species Halobacillus sp. The sequence continues at coordinate 29,005 of NZ_JBAPTY010000057.1, forward strand.
TTTAGGAATGCTCGATTCCCCTGTAACAATGGTGCCGTCTTCCATTTCTGCATGTAAATTCATGGAGTGATTCGCAATAGGATAAATGTGCCCTCTTACATTTAAAACACGCGAAATTTCTTTAATCCCCTGATAAAAATCTCCAGTCATGGATGCAAGAGCAGCAAGAAGCAAATTACCCATGGAATGACCAGACAACCCGTTCCCATCTGCAAAACGGTGCTGGAAAAGATCCAAAAGCATCGGCTCAGCATCTGATAAGGCAGCGACTACATTTCGAATATCTCCCGGTGCCGGTATAGCCATTTCATTACGAAGTTTTCCCGAGCTTCCTCCATCATCTGCTACAGTTACAATGGCAGATAAGTCAATTGGCAGATTTTTAAGTCCCCGAAGAAGTACAGGCAGGCCTGTGCCTCCGCCTATAACCACGACTCGGGGTGTGGCTGTATGATCCATCCTTTACAAACCCTTCCTTTTATCAATATCTCTATGGGTCACGTGTGTCACGTAATCATTAGAGAAATACTCTGATAAATATTCTGCCAGTGCCACAGAACGGTGCTGACCGCCCGTACAGCCTATGGCTATAACCAGCTGGCTTTTACCCTCCCGTTTATATTGCGGAAGCATGAACTGTAGTAAATCTTTAAGCTTCTCAAGGAACTTCTGCGTATCTGACCACTTGAAAACATATGAAGAAACTTCTGTAGTGAGACCAGTAAGCGGCCGCATGTGTTCTACGTAGTGGGGATTAGGCAGAAAACGAACGTCAAACATCAGGTCGGCATCAATCGGCACACCATATTTAAAGCCGAATGAAACCATTTGGACAGAAAATACCTGCTGCTCACGCTGGCGATAGCCTTCCACAATGCGTTCACGAAGTTCTTTTGGTTTTAAAGAAGTCGTGTCAATTAAAGTTTGTGCGCGTCCGCGTAACTCATCAAGCATTTCGCGTTCTTTACGAATCCCTTCCAGTGGAAGTCCTTCTTTCGCTAAAGGATGAGATCTGCGCGTCTCTTTATAACGTGATACTAGCGCTTGGTCTTCAGCATCGAGAAATAATATCTGCTCGTGGATCCAGTCTTCTTTACCGAGCCGGTCTAATGAATCAAAAAGAGAGTCAAAAAATTCCCGGCCTCTTAAATCCATGACTAGTGCGACACTTTGAATGTTATTAGTAGAATCCTTCATCAGTTCCAGGAATTTAGGAAGCAAGGCTGGCGGAAGGTTGTCCACACAAAAAAAACCGAGATCTTCAAAGCTTTGAACAGCCACGGTTTTCCCTGCCCCTGACATTCCGGTAATAATCACTAACTGAGTATTGTTCGCTTCTTCTTGCATCCTCGATCGCTCCTCATTTAGTCAGGTCGTGACGGATCCATATCCTTATCAATTAGCTGGAAATCCGTCGTATATACAAATGTTCCATAAATTTGATCATCGCTATTTAAGATGTGTTTAAATATATGGCGGTCTCCCTCAGCCATTGGTTTACCGAGCACCTCATCAACAGGTACCCATTCGAGTTCGCCTTCCTCACTCGTCTCAAGGAGATTTCCAGAAGCAGAGGTGCAATGAAAAGTGAACATCATCCATTCTTGAACTGTTTTTTCACCTTCACGCATAACAAAAGTAAACGATCCTCTTAATTCCGGCTCGTTAATTTCAAGTCCTGTTTCTTCCTTAAATTCACGGATAGCTGAATCTTTAATATTTTCACCGTTCTCCATTTTACCACCAGGCGCTACATACCAGCCCCTTCTCGGCTTTTTCAACATTAATATGGAGTCATTCATTCTTAAAATACAATTGGCTACACGTTGCAACTTACAGTCACCTCATTTTCTTTCTAGAGGACATCATCCCTCATTATACAATGAATATGTCAGAAGCTACAATATTATAATTCGAAGCACAAAAAAATACACAGGTGATAAGCACCTGTGTTTAATAGAGATATCTAATAAAAGGGGGTCAATTAATAAACTACATTGTAACTTAATTTTATATCATAGGTGTTACAGTGCAGTTAATTTAAAGTGATTTTTAGTTGACCATTTTCAGCTCTTCTAATAGGTTCTCAATATAATGCTGAGCAGATTGTGCAGCAATACTGCCATCGCCTGTAGCTGTTACGATTTGACGCAGTTCTTTTTCACGGATATCCCCTGCAGCAAACACACCCGGCACTTTCGTTTCCATTTTTTCATCTGTTTCGATATAGCCTTGATCATTCGTAACACCGAGGCTTTCAAATGGCTTACTTAATGGAATAAGACCAATATAAATGAACGCACCATTTGTATTAAATTCATACTCTTGATTTGTTTTCTTATTGTGAAGGTTCACGCTGCCTACTTTGCCATCCTGTTCATTAATGGAAGTCACAACGGTGTCCCATATGAAATCAATCTTATCGTTATCAAAAGCACGATCCTGAAGAATTTTCTGAGCGCGAAGCTCATCACGGCGGTGTACAATCGTTACTTTGCTGGCAAAGCGGGTTAGATACACGCCCTCTTCTACCGCTGAGTCTCCTCCGCCTACAACCACGAGCTCTTTATCGCGGAAGAATGCGCCATCGCATACTGCGCAGTAGGATACGCCGCGGCCGCCTAATTCTTTCTCTCCTGGTACACCAAGCTCTTTATATTGAGCCCCTGTTGTAATAATGATAGTGCGCGCTTTATATTCTTTTTTACCTGCTTTAATTGTTTTATACTCTTTTCCATCGATTACTTCTTTGATATCTCCGTAAGCATATTCAGCTCCGAATTTTTTCGCGTGACCAAACATTTTATTAGAAAGATCTGGTCCAAGAATGCTTTCGTAGCCCGGGTAGTTCTCTACATCTTCCGTGTTGGCCATTTGCCCGCCCGGTATTCCGCGTTCAAGCATTAGAGTATCAAGGTTAGCACGGGAAGTATAAACGGCTGCAGTCATTCCTGCTGGACCAGCCCCTGCGATAATAACGTCGTAAATACGATCTTCCGTCATCCGTTATCAGCTCCTTGTTTCAGTGTGTGTCCTGATGCCTTCATTCATTTCATGTACATATCATATTAAAACAAATAAAAACCGTCCATTAATGTGCTTATCATCTGATATAGATAATGAGCGTTTTTTTCTATAAAGCTACAAATTTCGCCATAAAAACAAGCGGTCACTTCCAAAAAAAAGAGGCCAGCTGATGTGACTATTATTTTTAAGATCAGTATTTTTTCCAGGGACCCTCTTCTTTACTCAAACTCGGAAATTGCTGGCACCCTTTTTCCCATAATTCTAAAGCCTTAGAAGGATTACCGGTATGATAAACCGAAATACTGTACCATTTATAATAAACTCGTCTTCTCGTAACCTGACGGTCTTTCAAATTGTGAAAGCGGTCCACAGCTTCTTCGTAAAAGCCTGCTCTTGCCAGCGTCTCAGCGACAGCTAATTTTTGCTGACTGTGCATGGGGTAGACATTGCGCAGAAGTTGAATATGAAGCAAAGCTTCTTCCCTGTTCCCCTGCATAATAAGGAAGGCAGCGAGGTTTACGTGGCTGTGTATATTTTCAGGTTCATTTTTCAACCATTCTTGTTCAATTTCGATGGCTTCCTGCTGGTCCCCGTTCATGAACAGCGCATAAGCGTACTTATGCTTCGCCATCTGAAAGTCAGGAAAGAGCTGCATCATTTCTTGTAACAAGCTTAACGCCTGTTCCCACTCTTCATGTTCAAGGTGATAGAAAGCAGTCTCTTGATAAATCAATAAATCATCTTCATCATCAAAAGCCCACTCATCATCATCCTCTTCTTCATCCACTGACTCAAGCATTTCCAGAAGCTGCTTGGATGCTTCCTCAAATTCTCCGTCTTCGGACTGTTCAAGATAGGTTTCGGCATATTTTTTCGCATCACTTAATAAGCCAAGATGAGCATAGTTGTTGGCCATCAAATAGTAACAATCCACATATTCTTTTCCGAACCGGGCCAGTACTTCCGTCAACAGTTGGTTAGCCGCGTGATACGAACCGATTTCCGTGTACACAACAGAAAGCTGGCAGGTATAAAGTGGTTCGTCAGGTGCTGCTTCTATTGCTTTTTTAAGCCACTTCACGGCCACATTGAATCGACGCTTCTGAAACGCCTGAATTCCATGGGTGAAATAGAAGTTTCCAGATGGCAAAAAAGGGATAATATTCGTATTTTCTTGAGCAGCGGTGCTATTTAGTGATGTCGTCATGAGCGTCCCCCTATTTCCGTTACAAATCTCACTAATAAAGCAGTATAACATAGAAATGTGTTATGAAATAGGAGATTTAGTAACTTTTAAGAGTGGCGTTCTTCCAGAACCGTCAGTACGTCATCAAGCGGGACTCCACGATCAGTCAAAATGACAAGTAAGTGGAAAAGCAGGTCTGCTGATTCGAGGGCCATTTCTTCTGGATCATCATTCTTAGCTGCAATGATAACTTCTCCCGCTTCCTCTCCAATTTTCTTGGCAATCCGGTCTACGCCTTCACTAAATAGTTTGGCTGTATAAGAACCTTCCGGAAGTGTAGATTTCCGTTCGGCAAGTGTACTTTGCAACTGATCCAGAATTTGATAGCGATTCTCTTTCACCTGTCCTTCCGTATCGGTCAATGATTCCGAGAAGCAGCTGTAATCTCCTTTATGGCATGCAGGTCCGTTTGGAACAACCTGCACGAGTAAAGCATCCTGATCACAATCGAAATGGATGCTCGTTACTTTTTGTGTATTTCCAGAGGTTTCTCCTTTATGCCACAACTCTTGACGGGAGCGGCTGAAAAAAACGGTTTCCCCAATTTCCAATGTTTTTTCTAATGATTCTTTACTCATATAGGCCAGCGTCAGTACAGCCTTTGAACGCGCATCCTGCACAATAGCAGGGACAAGGCCTTGTTCATCGAATTGTAGATCATTTACATTCATCTCACGATTACCCCTTTCTCCTTCAAATATGCTTTCACATTCGCAACAGACGTTTCTTTATAATGGAAAATCGAAGCAGCTAAAGCGGCATCCGCATCGACTTCTGTAAATACATCATAGAAATGTTCACTGGACCCAGCTCCGCCTGAAGCAATGACTGGTACGTTGACGACCTCCTGTACTGCCTCCAATAAAGGAAGATCAAAGCCTGTCTTTTCACCATCTTTGTTCATAGATGTCAGTAGAATTTCTCCTGCTCCACGGCGGACAGCTTCTTCAGCCCATTCGGTCACTTTCCACTCTGAAGGGGTACGTCCTCCGCGGGTATAGACACGCCATGTTCCCCATTCTTCATCAAAACGAGCGTCAATCGCAACCACAATACACTGGCTGCCGAAATAATCCGCTCCTTCTGTAAGCAGTTCCGGTCGGTTCACCGCTGAAGAATTTAAAGAAACTTTATCCGCTCCGTTTCTTAATGTTTCTTTTATATCTTCGATTGAGCGGATTCCTCCTCCAACTGTAAATGGAATCGCAAGCTCTGAAGCTACCGAGCGAACGACATCAATCATCGTTTTCTTTCCTTCATGAGTAGCTGAAATGTCTAAAAAAACCAGTTCATCCGCTCCTTGCTCGTCATAAACCTTGGCAAGCTCTACAGGATCTCCGGCATCACGAATATCGACGAATTGAATCCCTTTCACTACTCGTCCTTCCTTCACATCCAGACATGGAATAATTCGTTTGGATAACATCAGCTTTCCTCCAATTCAAGAGCTTCAGAGAGCGTGAAACGATCAGTATAAAGAGCTTTTCCAACAATGGAGCCGATAACGTGACGGCCCTGGTAGTTCTTGAGTATTTCTAAATCGCTCAGCCCCTGGATGCCTCCCGAAGCAATAACATTAACCTTTGTTTCATCCGCTAATCGAACAATTTCTTTTAGATTAGGCCCAGACAACATGCCATCTTTCGCAATATCGGTGTATATAAATGTCCTTGCTCCTGCCTCGGCTAAGTCACGGCCTAAATCAACCGCCTGTATTTGAGAACTCTCAAGCCACCCTGCTGTAGACACATAGCCATCTCGTGCATCGAGCCCGATGACGATACGCTCTCCATAATTACGAAGAAGGGATTTCGTTAATTCTAGATCACGAACGGCAAGTGAACCGATGATCACTCGATCTACTCCCTGGTCCAAATAAAAACGTACATCTTCTTCGCTGCGGATCCCTCCGCCAATCTGTATATGTGAAGGCAATTCCTTCGCTGCACGAAGCACGTGCTCCGCATTTTTTCTTGAACCTTCTTTCGCTCCGTCAAGGTCGACCATATGAATCCAGGAAGCACCTTTATCGGAGAACTCACGGGCCACTTCATATGGGTCATCCCCGTACACCGTTTCCTTATCAAAGTCTCCCTGCTCCAGGCGGACACACTTTCCATTACGCATATCAATTGCTGGATAAATTGTAAAACTCATCTTAAAAACTCCTCACTGTTTGACCATTACTTTGCAAAAATTCTCTAAGAGCTGCATGCCGGCTCTCCCGCTTTTTTCCGGGTGAAACTGACTTGCTACCAGGTTATTTCGACCTACAATGGCCGGTACTTCCAGGTGATAATCGGCTGTTGCATAGAGGATAGATGGATCAGGGGTCTGTGCGACAAAGGAGTGAACAAAATAAACATATTCTTCTTTCACGTCGGAAAGCAGCGGCTCTTCCGGCTGAAGCAGGTTCATCTTATTCCAGCCCATATGAGGTACTTTATAGGATTTCCCCTGTTCATTCACTCCTGGAAATCTTACAATTTTACCTGGAAAGAGACCCAGCCCTTCGGTTTCTCCGCCTTCGTCACTGGATTCAAATAACAATTGCATGCCCAAGCAAATACCGTAAATCGGGACACCCGCTTTGACTTTTTCCTTTATAAAAGGGATGAAGCCGTGTTCTTCCAGTGCTTTCATAGCATCCGGAAAAGCACCAACACCCGGCAGAATGTAGCCATCACAATTCTCAATCTCGGCAGGACGTTCACCAAATTTATATGGAACTTTCAGACGCTCTAAGGCTTTAGAAACACTGAATAGATTTCCCATCCCATAATCTATAATTCCTATCATTTATAAACTTCCTTTCGTACTTGGCACCCCATTGACCCTGGGGTCAATTTGAGTTGCTTCATCAAGCGCACGAGCAAGTGCTTTAAACATGGCTTCGACAATATGGTGCGTGTTATGTCCATGATGAAGAACAATGTGAAGGTTCATTCTTGCTTCTACCGCAAATTTCCAAAAAAACTCATGTACATTTTCCGTATCAAAGGTACCCAGACGGTCTTTAGGTAACTCCGCTTTCCATTCCAGATGCGGACGGTCACTAAGATCCACCGCTACTGTAACAAGTGTCTCATCCATAGGAAGGGTCATCGAACCATATCTTTTCATGCCAAATTTGTCTCCCAGGGCTTCCCGGAAGGCCTGCCCCAGACAAATGCCGATATCCTCAGTCAAGTGGTGATCATCGACTTCCACATCCCCATGTCCTTTAACGGAAAGATTAAATAAGCCATGCTTTGCGAAAAGCTCGAGCATATGAGCTAAAAATGGGACCTGCACATCCAGATCTGCTTTACCAGAACCATCGACGGAAATGCCAAGTTCAATGTTCGTTTCTCTCGTTTTACGTACAATTTCAGCGTACCTTTCACTGGTCATGTCCATCTCTCCTTCCGCGTATCAATTGCCCTTGCGTGAGCTTCTAATCCTTCCAGCCGGGCATAACGGGCGATCTTGTCCCCATGTTTCTTCAGTGCCTCTTCACTGTAGGAAATAACACTCGACTTTTTAAGAAAATCGTCAACATTCAAAGGACTGGAAAAACGAGCTGTACCGTTTGTCGGAAGTACATGATTCGGCCCGGCAAAATAATCACCCACAGGTTCGCTGCTATAAGGTCCAAGGAAAATAGCACCAGCATTTTTAATTTTACCTAAGTGTTGAAAAGGTTCGTCTGTTACAATTTCCAAGTGTTCAGGAGCAATTTCATTTATTGTAGTAATAGCTTCGCCCCACGTTTCGCATAAGAGGATCATGCCGTAATCCTCCACGCTTTTACGGGCAATTTCAGCACGAGGCAAGTCCTCTAATTGATTTGTAACTTCTTGCTGAACCTGTTCGGCAAGCTGCTGACTCGTTGTTACAAGTACACTAGAAGAACGTGCATCGTGCTCGGCTTGAGACAGAAGATCAGCGGCTACTTCAGAAGCAACAGCGGTGTCATCAGCCAAAACAGCAATTTCACTGGGACCGGCAATCATATCAATGTCTACATCTCCGAAGACTTCCTTTTTCGCAAGTGCCACAAATACATTTCCTGGTCCAGTAATTTTATCTACTGCAGGAATGGTATCGGTCCCATAAGCCAGGGCAGCAATCGCCTGAGCTCCGCCGACTTTATAAACGTCCTCAACTCCAAGGATATGAGCGGCAAGTAGCACACCATCTGGAACCTTACCATCTTTTCCAGGGGGAGTGACCATCACGATCCTCTCCACTCCCGCTACCTGAGCCGGAATCACATTCATAAATACAGAAGACGGATAAGCTGCTGTGCCTCCAGGTACATACACACCGGCCGCTTCAATAGCGGTGATTTTCTGGCCTAAAATTGTACCATCCTCTGATGAATCAAACCAGGACGCAGGTCGCTGTTTTTCATGAAATCTGCGTATATTGGCGGCTGCTTCTTGAAGAATCTCTACAAATTCCCCATCAAGCGCTTCGTATGCTTCTTCAAATTCTTGTGGTGAAACTTTGTACTGATCAAGCTTTACCCCGTCGAAGCGTTCTGTATAATTAAGGACAGCTTCGTCCCCCTGAGCTTTCACATCAGCAATAATCGCTTGAACGATTTTTCTCTGTTCCTCTGTTCCTTGCTCCACTCGGCGACGTAATGATACACGGTCACTTTTTTGAATAATTTTCATTATTTTATTCCCTCCATGACGTCACTGAGGTTTGTCACCATGTGCTCAATCTCTTCACTTTTCAAACGATAGCTAACCGGATTTACAATTAGCCGAGACGTGATATCAGCAATCTTTTCATATTCCACCAGACCATTCTCTTTCAAAGTCCTGCCTGTAGAAACAATGTCAACAATTCTATCGGCCAACCCGATTAGCGGGGCCAGTTCTATTGAACCATTGAGCGGAATTATTTCAATTTGCTCGCCCTGTTCACGAAAATAATCGGAAGCCACCTTCGGATATTTAGTGGCAATTTTGGGTGCAATCCGGCTGAGAGGCTGGTCCGGTACACCTGCAACGGCTACGTAACACGGACTGATTTTTAAATCGAGTACTTCATAGACATCACGATCCTGTTCCAGAAGCACATCTTTTCCAGCAATCCCAAGATCAGCAGCCCCATATTCTACATAGGTAACTACGTCCATCGGCTTGGCCATCATCACACGAATATTTTGCTCAGGGAATTCAAGGATAAGCTTACGGGACTCTTCAAGATCTGCTCCCAAGTCATAACCGGCCCTTTTCATCAGCTCAGCTGCTTCCTCATATATCCTGCCTTTTGGCATAGCGATTGTCAGACGTTTATTCACCCTGAACACCTCCTACCTGAGTAAAATCAATTGTAGTAGCTAACTGTTCGTAAAAAGCAGGAAGATCCGGTATTTGATCTACGTGCTGTAGAAGAACCGCATGTCCTTCTTTTCGGTATTCATCTGCCTTTCTTTTTCCCTTTGCATACGAATCGTCGTCTACAATAATACCGATTCGTTCATCCTGGTCCTCAAGATCATTCAGTGCTTCTACCAGGCGCTCTAAATGGACGGCAAAACCTGTAGCTGACGCATTCAGTTCAAAGGATGGGAGCAGGGTGTCATAGCGTCCACCGTTACAAAGCAGAGCACCCAGATTTGGTGCATAACCTTCGAAAAGAATGCCGGTGTAATATTCCATATGGCTGATCAAGTTTAAGTCAAACTGAATGTAATCTTCTACGCCGTTCACTTTTAATAATCGATAGAGCTGTTTCAATTCATTGACTGCCTGCATACACGATTGATTTCGGGCCAGCGAACGACTGGCTTCAAAAATTTCTTCTCCGCCTCGAAGAGAGAGCAGTTCAAGCAGCGCCTGTTTTTTATCTTCGGAGATAGATAACGACTTCACACATTCTCTAAATCCGACATAATTTTTTCTATATAAGTAATGAAGCAGGGTTTCCATCGTGTCTTCATCATCTCCGAGAAGATCACTGAAAAATGCTTTCACATATCCAATGTGACCGACGGTAATGACAAAATTATCGAGACCCGTCTGTTTAAGTGAATCTACAAGCAGGGCAATGACTTCCGCGTCCCCATAAGAGGAGTGGTCTCCAATCAATTCTGTTCCTACTTGCTCAAATTGTGCAGGTTTACCACCTTCAGCCTGCTGTGCACGAAAAACAGGACCGTCGTAAGCGAGACGCAGTGGAAACTCTCCGTTCTTTAACTGCGAAGCGGCTACACGAGCAATAGGTGCCGTCATATCCGGTCTGAGTACAAGTGTGTGACCTTGCTGGTCCAGGAGCTTGAATAACTGTTGATCAAGCGTTGCACTCACTTTTCCTACTGTATCGTGATACTCCATAAGTGGTGTATCCATAAATGAGTAGCCATATGACAAGATGGCTTCAGATAACTGCCTTCTCGCTTTCGACTTTTGATTATAAAAAAAAGGGAGCGTGTCGCGCATCCCCAGTGGCTTTTCAAACATTAACCGTTTAACCAATGGTATTCATTCCTTTCGACAAATCCTTTAGCTTGCTAATATGCTAACAAAATAAAGATACAGCGTCAATGCTCAATCCTTTCCTTATGTTCCCCTCCTTATCATAGCAGAAACAATAGTTTCGGTCTTACTTAAGAGGTGAGGATGTATAAAGAATCACAATAAATACCTTTATAATTTATGTAGAACTTTGTTGATGATTTAATAAGAATGTTACTACACTATCGGGCCGTATAGTTGAATACTCGATTTCGAGATCATTTGGGTCCGTTACAATATGAGAAAGGAGAGTGTACTCTCCTCCTTAACCTGCCTGAAAATGCTTATATAACAGGCTATCCCGCTTAGTTCCAGCATGAAGAAAGTATATATATATGCCCATGTGGTCATTTCTTCTCAAGCTGGGGAAGGGTGAAGCCATTTCGAGTTTCTGATTCGGCAAGGTCCGGAGGGGGACGATGGAGACTCCTGTGGGATGAACATGATCGGTGAGACCCCGGAAAGCTTTAGCTTGAGGAGGCTCAGCACAAGGGATGTTCGACTAAGATCGCCACGTCCTGTGGCAACGTCGAACGACCCTGCGTCATGCAGGGCCGGAACGCGAGTCGTTCCCCGCAGGGCCTAACTCTCTCACGAAATATCTCGAAACTGAGTCTTAAACAAACGGGAGCTTTACTGTAAAACCCACACTTAGATTTAAGAGAGGCTTTGGGATAAACGACGTTAAGTATTGTGAAAGGTTATTCTGCGCTCACTGCTTATTTAAAAAAGCATGAATAGTGTTAGATGTATGCTTTTTCTGCGTATGTCCAAGATCCTGTAAAACATGCTACAATAGTGTTTAGTGATCGAACGACTAAGGAGGTCTTTTATAGATGAGTAAAGTGCGTACAGAAGATTTATTGGATCAATTTCAACTGGAATTGATGGCTGGGAAAGATGGCGTACACCGTGAAATACATACAAGTGACATTTCGCGTCCAGGGGTGGAGATGACAGGTTACTTTAAGTTTTATCCTAAAGAGCGTTTGCAGCTTCTCGGGAAAACTGAGCTTTCATATTTCAATGAATTATCCAATGAACAGCGTCAGGAAAGATCAGAGAAACTGTGTACGGATGTTACCCCAGGCATCGTTATCACAAGAGGGATGGACATTCCGAGTGAATTAATAACCGCTGCTCAGGAAGCCGGGGTACCATTAATGCGTTCCCCTCATAAAACCACAAGAGTGATCAGCCGTCTTACTAATTTTCTTGAAACAAAATTTGCTCCATTTACGGCTATCCATGGAGTCTTAGTAGACATTTATGGGATAGGTGTGCTCATTACTGGACAAAGTGGTGTAGGTAAAAGTGAGACCGCACTTGAATTGGTCAAGCGGGGCCACCGTCTTGTGGCTGACGATAGTGTAGAAATCCGTCAGGAAGACTATGATACGTTAATAGGAAACAGTCCCCCGCTAATTGAACATCTGCTGGAAATTCGCGGACTAGGGATTATCAATGTTATGACATTGTTTGGTGCAGGGGCCGTGCGGAGTTTCAAACGGATTACGCTCATTATTAATCTGGAATTGTGGGAGAAAAACAAACAGTATGACCGTCTGGGTCTCGAAGAAGAAACAATGAAAATTATGGACGTGGAAATCCCTAAAGCAACCATACCGGTTCGTCCGGGACGTAACCTGGCTGTCATTATCGAAGTAGCAGCCATGAATTTCCGTTTGAAGCGTATGGGGGTTAATGCGGCTGAAGAATTCTCGGAACGTTTAACCAATGTGATTGACCAAGATCAGCAAAATGAATAAGGAGCGTGCGCGACATGACTTGTACACCTGAGGCTCTGGATCCTGTCTTAATCCACTTGGGGCCTTTACCTATCTACTGGTATGGATTTATTATCGCAACTGGCGCCTTTTTAGGACTGTGGATTGCGACCAATGAAACGGAACGTCTGGGACTTAAAAAAGATTATATGGTGGATATTGTAGTTTATGCAATCCCAGTATCCATTTTATGTGCAAGGATTTATTACGTAATTTTCGAATGGGATCGATATGCCGGCGGTCCATGGTGGAAGGTTTTTGCCGTGTGGGAAGGCGGTATTGCTATTCACGGGGCTCTAATAGGGGCCGTACTCACAGCCGTTGTCTACACGCGGGTAAAAGGGATTTCCTTTTGGTGGATGGCGGATATCGCTGCACCGAGTTTGATTCTTGGACAAGCGATTGGACGCTGGGGAAATTTCATGAACCAGGAAGCCCATGGGGGCCCTGTTTCAGAAGCATTTTACAATAATTTTATGCAATATTTGCCTGGATTTATCAATCAGCAAATGTGCATTGAAGGCACAGTTTACCATCCGACTTTTCTATATGAATCGTTATGGAATATCCTCGGGTTTGTTCTTCTTCTGGTGCTGCGTCATAAATTCAATCCTCGTCGAGGAGAAGTATTCTTGAGCTACGTAATCTGGTATTCTGTAGGACGTTTCTTTATTGAAGGTATGCGCACAGACAGTCTGTATTTGTTCGGGGAAATTCGAATGGCTCAATTCATTTCCATCGTTTTAGTCTTATTCGCTGTAGCCGTAATGATTTATCGTAGAAAAGCTGGGTACGCGGATAAATATTATAACGGAAAGAAAGCAAAATAAGGGAGAGTAGGAAATGAAGGGCATTTTATTACGAGGGGGAGGAAAAGGACTGGACCTCACGTGGTCACTAGGAAAAGTTATTTTTCCAGTGACCCTTATAGTAACGATCCTTCAATTCACCCCATTGCTTCCATGGGTTATGGATTATATGGAACCATTGATGCAATGGATCGGATTGTCCGGGGAAGCAGCTGTTCCGCTTGTATTAGGTAACTTTTTGAATTTGTATGCCGGGATTGCTGCGATTATTTCTTTTGATTTCACAGTAAAAGAAGTTTTTATTATGGCGGTGATGATGTCCTTTTCCCATAATCTGCTGATAGAATCAACAGTGGCCAAGCGAGTTGGAGTCAGCTGGTGGTTTGTGGCTGGAATAAGGATCGGCCTGGCTTTCATTTCTGCTATTTTTATCAATCTTATTTGGAATGGTGGAAGCAGCGCAGCTAAATACGGTTTGACCCCAGAGAAAGCCACTGATCCAGAAGGATGGAACGAGATTATTTGGCAGGGCCTGCAGACCGCTTTTATGGGAATTCTCCAACTGGCTCTCATTGTCATTCCATTAATGGTTTTTATGCAATATTTACGTGAAAAAGGCTGGCTGGACCGCTTCTCAGAATGGGTTGCTCCAGCCACCCGTTTCCTTGGAATGGAGCGGAACACTTCAATGACGCTGGCAGCTGGATTAACGATAGGTCTGGCCTATGGGGCTGGTTTAATGATTCAGGCTGTAGAGGAAGATGGGGTATCCAAGAAGGACATGTATTTAGCCCTCATTTTTTTAGTGTCCTGTCACGCTGTGGTTGAGGATACACTGATTTTTATCCCGCTTGGGATACCAATATGGCCACTGCTCGCAATACGGCTGGTGACCGCTATATTACTTACCGCGACAGTCGGCTTTATATGGAATAAACTACAACAAGAGAGAAAGGAACCTTCGAATGAACATACGCACCATTCTATTTGATTTAGATGGAACCCTGATCGATACGAATGACCTGATTATCGCTTCGTTTACTCATACAATAAATGAATACAGTGACCGTTCGTACACTAGAGATGAAATTTTGGACTTTATCGGTCCTCCTCTTCGCGAGAGTTTAGAAAAGATTAATCCCGAGCGTGTGGAAGACATGGTAGAAACTTATCGGAAACATAATATTGAAAACCATGAGTCTTATGTCAGAGCTTATGACGGAGTCGTGGATACAATTCGCCAGTTAAAAGAAGCAGGTTACAGAATGGGAATTGTAACTACCAAAATGAAAAACACGGTTCACATGGGCCTTGAAATTACGGGGCTTGACGGTTTTTTTGAAACCATTATCACCCTTGATGATGTAACCAACGCAAAACCTCATCCTGAACCTATTGTTAAGGCTCTTCATGCTTTAGACTCCAAAGCATCCGAGACCCTGATGGTTGGTGATAACACTCATGATATTGAAGCCGGTCATAATGCTGGTACTCACACGGCTGGCGTAGCTTGGACGGTTAAAGGCAGAGAAGTACTAGAGCAGCTTAAGCCTGATTATATGCTTGACCATATGAGTGAACTGATTGAAATTACAGGAGGATAACCGATGAGGAAAACGGAACGTTATCCAGTTGAAGGTGCGAATTCTTTATGGCACATCTATAAGACGGTGCCGTTTTTCAAGGTGGTTAAAAATTTCACGGTCATTCAGCTGGCTCGCTACACCCCTTTTCTGGGGATGAAAAACTGGCTCTATCGGACACTTTTACGTATGGAAGTTGGAAAGCAAACCGCGTTCGCCTTAATGGTTATGGTGGATATTATGTTTCCGGAACGGATTCGAGTAGGCCGCAATACGGTGATCGGTTATAATACAACCATACTAGCTCACGAGTATTTAATTGATGAATATCGATTAGGAGATGTCACCATCGGGGATGAAGTACTGATTGGGGCTAATACGACGATTCTCCCGGGTATTACAATAGGCAATCACGCAGTGGTCTCCGCAGGTACGCTGGTTCATAAAGACGTGCCCGCTGGAACTTTTGTGGGAGGTAATCCTATGAAAATAATTTATACGAAGCAAGAAATGGACGAGCGTAAGGATTCCGATTCAGTTATAAATGGCTCCCGGCAAGCGTAGTGCCTGATAAATATGGAGTCCCACTTTTTTCCTAGTTCTTCATCAAAAGAAATGAATCCCAAACCTATTTTGGGATTCAGCGTCATTTATCGAAGGTTCTTAAAAGAAATGAGGTGAACTGATGAATATTCATCAATCTGTCCTGCCGGCTGTGCGGAAGATTAAAGATTTTGAAGCTTTATTAGATAGCGAAACAGAATATATAATTCTCCTGGACAGCCGATTGGGATTACTTCGAAAACTGGTAAGAATCGGACAAAAGGCTGGGAAAAAGGTGCTTGTACACATTGACTTAATTCAAGGATTGAAAGCGGATGATTATGGCATGGAGTATGTAGCCCAGGAAGTTAAACCCCATGGGGTGATATCGACAAGAGCCAATGTAATCCATCAAGCTAAAAAGCATGATCTAATATCTGTTCAGCGTTTATTTCTAATAGATAGCCAGGCTATTGACCATAATATAACAATCATTCAAAAAACAAAGCCTGATTTTGTGGAAGTTTTACCTGGGGTCTTACCGGGAATGATAAAAGAGATTAAAGATCAATTGGACATCCCTGTTATTGCTGGCGGCTTGATTCGAACGAATGATGAGATCAATCAAGCTCTTGAAGCGGGGGCTTCAGCAGTTTCAACTTCACGTTCTGGTTTATGGCAATATAAGCAAAGATAAACTTCAGTCCTTTCGTGATCGAAACTGACGAAGCCACACAAACGCTTTCAGCTGAAGCGATTAGTTTGTGTGGTTTTTTCTATGTAAGAATGGCTATAAGGAAGGAGAGAAGACTATTGACTGAGTTCATGGGTGAACTGATTGGAACGATGATACTTATCATTCTTGGCGGCGGCGTTATTGCCGGTGCCAACTTGAAAGATACGAAGGCAGACGGAGGATGGGTTCTCATTACTGTAGCATGGGGCTTGGCTGTAGCTATGGGCGTTTATGCCGTAGGAAAACTGACGGGTGGACATATTAACCCTGCAGTTACACTTGGTCTGGCATCCGTTGGAGATTTTCCATGGCAAAAGGTACCCATGTATATTGCTGCTCAAATGATAGGCGCTTTTATAGGCGCAGTCATCGTATTCTTTCACTATATCCCTCACTGGAAGGATACAGAAGATCAATTAGCGATTAAGTCTATTTTTTGTACAGACCCAGCAATCCGTAGTCCAATTTCCAATTTGATCAGTGAAATAATTGGAACCTTCGTACTAGTTATGGGGATTTTGTTCATTGGGGCAAACGAATTTACTGAAGGTCTGAACCCCATAATTGTCGGCTTGTTAATTGTAGCCATTGGTATGTCTCTTGGAGCTACGACCGGCTACGCAATAAACCCGGCACGTGATTTAGGTCCAAGAATAGCTCACGCTGTTCTTCCTATTCCTGGTAAAGGTGGATCTGATTGGAGCTATTCATGGGTGCCTGTACTTGGCCCGATTATCGGAGGCGTGTATGGAGGTTTATTCTACCAGGCCATATTCAAAGGAAGTTACACGGCAGGATTCTGGGTATTATCTTTAATTATAGTAACCCTGCTTATTTCATCCATGAGAATAGAGCTGAAGAAAGCCCAAACTACTTAATACTTAATGATTAGAGGAGGAATTATAACAATGGAAAAATACATCTTATCGATTGATCAGGGAACGACAAGTTCACGAGCTATCTTATTCAACCATGAAGGTGAAATTGTAGAAACCGGTCAGAAAGAATTTGAACAGCACTTTCCTAAACCCGGCTGGGTTGAACACGACGCTAACGAAATTTGGACTTCGGTGCTCGCCTGTATTGCAGATGTACTTAGAAGAGCTGATATTGACCCAGGTCAGGTGGCGGGTATTGGCATCACAAACCAGCGGGAAACAACGGTGGTTTGGGATCGAAATACAGGTAAGCCAATCTATAAAGCGATTGTCTGGCAGTCCCGTCAGACCCAGAGTATTTGTAATGAACTCCGTGAGCAAGGTTTGAATGACACATTCCGGGATAAAACCGGGCTTTTGCTTGATCCTTATTTTGCAGGTACGAAAGTGAAATGGATACTAGATCATGTAGACGGAGCACGGGAAAAAGCTGAAAATGGAGAATTGATGTTCGGCACAATCGATACGTGGCTGATTTACAAACTATCTGGAAAAAATGCTCACGTTACGGATTATTCTAATGCTTCCCGTACTCTCATGTATAACATCTTTGACTTAAAATGGGATGACGAACTGCTCGACATCCTGGGCGTGCCAAAAAGCATGCTTCCAGAGGTCAAACCGTCCTCGGAAATTTATGCTCATACCGTTGATTATCATTTTTACGGAAAAGAAGTTCCTATCGCCGGGATTGCTGGAGATCAACAGGCCGCTTTATTCGGCCAAGCCTGCTTTGAAAAAGGAATGGCTAAAAACACCTATGGTACAGGTGGATTCATGTTAATGAACACTGGCGAAGAAGCAGTTAAATCTGATAATGGACTTCTCACAACTCTTGCCTGGGGAATTGACGGAAAAGTTGAGTACGCTTTGGAAGGCAGTATATTTGTTTCAGGATCGGCGATTCAATGGCTGAGGGATGGTCTTCAAATGATCGAAGATGCCCCTCAAAGTGAAGAGATTGCTGGAAAAGTTAACAACACAGAGGGCGTCTACGTCGTTCCGGCGTTCGTCGGTTTAGGAACACCTTACTGGGATAGTGATGCCAGGGGAGCTGTGTTTGGTCTTACACGGGGCACATCAAAAGCTCACTTTGTGAGGGCTACACTTGAATCTTTGGCTTACCAGACTAAGGATGTTGTGGACGCTATGATAGAGGACTCCGGCATTCAACTCAAAAAACTTCGGGTAGACGGAGGAGCAGTGAAAAATAACTTGTTAATGCAGTTCCAAAGTGATCTGCTTGACGTTACAGTTGAACGACCTGAAGTAAATGAAACGACAGCTCTTGGGTCTGCCTATCTTGCTGGTCTTGCCGTTGGATTCTGGGAAACTCGCGAGGACATTGCGAATCAGTGGAAAATAGAGCGTGAATTTGAACCAACGATGAACAAAGAAAAAAGAGAAGATCTATACAAAGGCTGGCAAAAAGCAGTAGAGGCTACCCGCGTATTTAAGCAGGACTGATTTTTGACTTCGGAAAATAATCTGATATAATTGAAATACAAGTTAATTCAATCGGTCGGAGATATGGAGAGACCACGAACCTTTATGCCCATAACATAAAGTGACTCGTGGTCTCTTTTTTTATATCCGGTCAAAGATTCTATCACAATAGGTAAATGCACACATATTTCCGCGAATAATGGGGAATAAACGTAGCAGAAGATGGTAACATTAATGAAGCCCAACGAAATAAGGAGAGATAACATGAAACCCTTCTCAAGTTATGAGAGAACATCACATTTTGATAAACTCACCCAAGAAGATTGGGATGTCCTTGTCATCGGCGGGGGCATTACCGGATCTGGAATTGCTCTCGATGCAGCCAGCCGAGGGATGAAAACAACAGTAGTTGAAATGCAGGATTACGCAGCTGGTACCTCCAGCCGATCCACAAAACTTGTCCATGGCGGTCTTCGTTACCTAAAGAATTTCGAAGTTAAAATGGTCGCAGAAGTAGGGAAAGAACGTGAAATCGTGTACGAAAATGGTCCTCACGTAACCACACCAGAATGGATGATGCTTCCGTTCCATCAGGGAGGCAACTTTGGTCCATTCTCGACGAGCCTTGGACTGCGTGTCTATGATTACCTGGCAGGGGTGAAAAAATCGGAACGCCGCACGATGTTCAGCCCGGAAGAAGCTTTAGAACGGGAACCACTTGTTAAGAAGGAAAACCTTAAAGGGGCCGGTTTCTATGTAGAATATAAAACCGACGATGCCCGCTTAACGCTTGAAGTTATGAAAAAAGCAGTAGAGCATGGGGCAAACTCCCTTAACTACGCTAAAGTGGTTGATTTTATCTATAATGAAGACGGTAAGATGGTCGGAGCTAAAATAGAAGATACCATCTCCGGAAAGCAATATCATGTGAAAGCTAAAAAAATTATTAACGCAGGAGGACCATGGGTAGATGATCTGCGTGAAATTGATGGATCGAAAAAAGGAAAAACCCTTCAGCTTACGAAAGGAATACACCTCGTGTTCGATCAGTCTAAATTCCCGCTCAAACAGGCAATTTATTTCGACAGCCCGGATGGTCGAATGATCTTTGCCATACCTCGTGATGGTAAGACTTATGTTGGTACAACCGATACGGAGTATTCTGATGAGATTTCACACCCGACCATGACGGAAGATGATCGTGATTATGTGCTTAATGCTATTCATGATATGTTTCCAACCGTTGATGTGACGGCGGAAGATGTAGAATCCAGCTGGGCAGGAGTACGTCCATTGATTCATGAGGAAGGAAAAGATCCTTCAGAAATTTCACGAAAAGATGAAATCTTTATTTCTGATTCAGGTTTGATTTCTATGGCAGGCGGTAAATTAACTGGTTACCGTAAGATGTCTCAACAAGCTGTAGATTTGGTACGTGACCAACTGATGGAGGAATACGGAATTCTTTATTCTGACTCTGAAACGAAGTACATGCCGATTTCTGGTGGAGAAGTAAATGGCTCCCAAGGATTTAAGCAGTTCTTAAAAGAGAGAATTCAGATTGGAGAATCCATCGGTCTTTCCGAAGAGACGGCCGAAAAACTTGTCCGTCTTTACGGATCCAATGTAGATGCGGTCTTCCATATTTATAAAAACCGTAAACAGGAAGCTCAGCAGGCGCAGCTTGAACCGGTGGTTTTTGCCCAGCTTGCTTATGCACTGGAAGCAGAATTCACGTATAAACCGGTCGACTTCTTTGTGCGCAGGACGGCAGCTTTATTCTTTAATATTAACTGGGTTCATGAACACAAGGAAGCTGTTATTAACTATATGGCAAAAGCCTTGAATTACACCGATGAACAAAAACGCACGTACACGCAAGAATTGGATCAGCTTCTTAAAGAAGCCGTTGTCCCAATTGAATATGTATAAACTTTCTCCTAAGAGCGTCTCGTATTTCCGGGGCGCTCTTTTTTGTGGGTAAATTGGAAAAAAGAGGATATGGTAAACTATAACTATGAAACTTTTACCAAAAGGGATCGTAAAATAGGAGGAGAGGTGAAGTAGATGATGAATGTCCAAACTCTGATCCGGCAGGACGGCCGGAGGCAGTTGATTACGGGAGGATTGTTGTTCGCCGGCGGCCTTTTTTTCTTACTAAGTATACTTGCCTGGCAATATCAAAGCTTTCCACTGAGTCTTCTGTACGGACCTGTGTTAACGATTAGCGGACTTGCTTTGTTAAAAACCGGCTTTCGTGATTATGAAAAAGCTAAACAGGCCGATATCGGTTTTACAGAAGATCCTATAATAGAGCCAGTTGAGAAGCTTCCAGCCCGTATGTATATGGGCCATAGTACGAAAAACGTTTTTCAGGCCACATTATATGATATGGATGGAAAGGCATACACTCATATTAAAGAAGAACCCAGCTTACTGCATAAGCTGACTTTTTTAGCTTATTATGGATCGATTCTTTCAGCAGACTATATCATGTACAATCAACACGGAGAAGCTGTATACTACATAGAGAAAAAGGGAGGATTTACGTGGCGCGGATATGTCCAGCTTCCAAGTGGGCATTATGTGGCTTACACAAAGGATACAAAACATAAGACCACAGGCAGAAGGGTCTTTCGCTATGTAGAGAAAGATTATTGCAGATGGAGTGCGGAGGGGGACCCTTATATTGGACACTATAAGGTAAAAGACCATGAGGGGAACGTATGGGCTGTTATTAAACAGAATGCCATTCCTGTAGAAGCCGCACAACGCTTTGAAAAAATAAATGGATACCTAATAGAGTGGAAGAAGCGCGCTGAAATTCCTCAATCCCTACTCGCTTTTTTGTTTCTTTTACAATCACGACAGAATCTATAAGGCAGCATACCCTTGTTTAACAAACAGGGTATTTTTTTGTGATAATTTCCAAATTTTTATAGTTGAACTTAACGTTAACGTAAATGGTATAGTATAATTGTTAGAATTTTCAAACGCATTAGGGAGGGAAAGATGGTTGAAGATTTAGCGATTGCTGAAGTGGCAGAAAAATTTCAGGTGACCACAAGAACGATCCGCTACTATGAAGAAATTGGACTCGTTCATCCCCATCGTGAAAATGGACATAGACGATTCAGTCGAAAAGACATAACCAGATTAAGTCTAGTTTTTCGCGGAAAAAAATATGGATTTCAACTCGAAGAAATTAAAAACATGATCCAACTGATTGATCTTGATCCTTCGGGTGTACAGCAATTAGAAAAAACAATGGAGTATGGTCGCAGAAAAATGAGAGAAATTGACCGTCGATTATTGGAATTGGAGCAACTGAAAACTGAGATGAATTCATGGCTGCAGAAGTTTGAAGAAGAGTTAGTAAAAAGGAGAGGGGAACCCCTGTGAATCTATCAGAACTTTTAGCTTATCAGTCTCGTAAATATCCTCTAGAAGAGGGTTTAATTACTCCGACTACCCGTTTGACTTATAAGGAATGGAATTTTAAAGTAAATCAGTTTGCACATGCTTTGCGGAGGCTCGGTATTCAGCCAGCCGATAAAGTAATGGTCCATATGCCAAATACGATTGAATTTGTCATCAGTTATTTTGCTGTTCACCGGATTGGTGCCATTGCCGTGCCTGTAAATGCTCGATTAATTAACAACGAGCTATCCTATATTTTTG
>NZ_JBAPTY010000058.1:0-3078 GCF_049282395.1 Halobacillus sp.
ACCTGAGGTGGGAGTTTCTTCCTTTTATTTATGGTTCTTACTTGAACCCAGAGATCAAAAATAATGTCAGTCGTACTTGAGGTTTATGTTAAAGTATTTGTAAGTGAACGTTTACATAAAGGAGTTCTGAAACATGGGCACCCGTTTCCGTGTATCATTGCAAACCAAAATATTAGGATTAGTCATCACGTTAATTGTTGGCATAATTATTATACTGGCAGGCATTTTTGCTTTTTGGGAAAAGCAGGAGACTGAAGAAAAAATGGGGCAGTTAGCACTTCAAGCAGCCACCACACTTTCTTTCATGCCCACGATTCAAGAAGCATTTAACCGCGAAGACCCTTCTGAAATCATTCAGCCGATTGCTTTAAGTATTCAGGAAGAAGTAGGAGCGGAATTTGTGGTAGTAGGTAATAAGGATAGTGTAAGGTATGCTCACCCTGATTCTTGGAAGATTGGAGAACGGATGGTAGGCGGGGATAATGTCCGTGCTTTAAAGAGTGGAGAGTACTATATTTCAAAAGCTGAAGGAACTTTAGGACCTTCGCTCAGGGGAAAGGCACCCATTATTAGTGAAGATGGAGAAATTATCGGAATCGTGTCGGTGGGGTTCCTGATCAAGGATATTAACTCAGCTATTTGGGCTAAGCTAGTGGATATTACTGGAATATCAGTAGTCGTTCTTCTTATAGGGACGGCAGGCAGTTATGTGCTCGCAAGAAGTATCAGAAAAGATACATTCGGGCTTGAGCCCTACCAAATATCCTCTTTATACCGTGATCGTGAAGCGGTTCTCTCTTCAGTCAGAGAAGGCATTATCGCCATTGACCACGCTGGAAAAGTAAAGATGATAAATCAATCAGCCATGAGGATTTTGAACATCCAGACAGATACGGAAAACAAACCGATCACTGAAGTTTTTCCCAATACCCAAATGCTTCGAGTTCTGCATTCGGGTTTACAAGAAAAGGACCAAGAAATGATTCTGAAAGATCGAGTGATCATTGTAAATAGAACACCGATCTTAGAAGACGAACAAGTCGTTGGAGTTGTAGCTAGTTTTAGAGACAAAACTGAAGTGAGAGAGATGGTCAATGCCTTATCGGAAGTGAAACGCTATTCGGAAGATCTTCGTTCTCAGACTCATGAATTTACTAACAAAATGTATGTGCTTCTGGGGCTTCTCCAGTTAGGAAATTATAAAGAAGCGATTGATTTGATCGAAAGTGAATTTGAGACAACCCAAAGTCAGAATCGTATACTATCTGATCAAATCAAGGACGAAACTGTTCAGGCCATTTTATTAGGAAAAATCAGTAAAGCATCTGAACAGAAAATCAATTTTTCAATTGATCCTGACTCTTCACTGGAGATTATACCTGGTCATATTAACCGCTCAAAGCTGGTAACGATTTTAGGTAATCTCATAGATAATGCGTTTGAAGCAGTGGAAGGAGAGTCGGTAAAGGA
The DNA here is from genome assembly GCF_049282395.1 of Halobacillus sp. Taxonomy (NCBI): domain Bacteria; kingdom Bacillati; phylum Bacillota; class Bacilli; order Caryophanales; family Bacillaceae; genus Halobacillus; species Halobacillus sp. The sequence continues at coordinate 1,471 of NZ_JBAPTY010000058.1, forward strand.
AGTTGACTTTTTTGCGACAGATGTAGGTAATGAAATTGTTTTTGAAGTTACAGATAGTGGACCAGGCATATCAGAATCAGTTATGCCTTATCTATTTGTGCGTGGTTTTTCTACTAAACAAGGCGCTCAGCGTGGATTTGGTCTTGCGAATGTAAACGAAATTGTTAAAGAACTTGGCGGCACTTTGGAAATAAGTGAATTTGATACAAATGGTACAATTTTTTCTATTTTCTTGCCTAAGAAAGGAGGAGGGCTGTCATGATTAAAGTAGTGATTGCGGAGGATGATTTTCGAGTTGGTGAGCTCCACGAAAAATTTCTATCAGCCATTGAAGGGGTTCAGGTCATTGGGAAAGCTCTAAATGCGGAAGAAACAATTAAAGTGCTTATCGATCAACAGCCTGATTTATTACTGCTCGATGTCTACATGCCTGATCGTCTTGGCACTGATTTATTACATGAAATTCGAGAAAAGGTTCCAACGGTGGATGTCATTATGATCACAGCGGCCAATGATAAAGGTATGATTGAAAAAGCTCTGAAGTACGGAGTGGTTGATTATATTATTAAGCCCATCTCCATTCAGCGGTTTAATAAAACCATAGAAGATTATAGGAAGAAGCAAAGCATGATCTCAAGTGCTGATACTTTTGACCAAAACATGGTTGATCAATTGATTGGGAACATGGAAGGAGAAAAAACAGAAGTAAGGGAGGTTCCAAAAGGAATCGATCCTCTGACTCTGGATAAGGTGCGTGAAATGCTCATCGCTTCACCAGAGGGAATGACGGCTGAACAAGCAAGTCATCAAATGGGTGCTTCTAAAACCACCGCAAGAAGGTATTTAGAGTATATAATTTCAATAGAAGAAGGCAGTGCAGAAATGCGCTACGGAAAAGTTGGGAGACCCGAAAGAAAATATTATTTACAATTATAGAAATAAAACCACCGTAAATCGGTGGTTTATTTTTTGTGTAAATTTTATTTAGTTTATTCATTTAACGTTGTTAAAGCAGGTTATTTTGAAAACGGTTACATTTTTGTAACAGTCTTATATTATGAACGTAATGAAAGAACAATTCACTTCAAAGGGGAGAAACATGATGAAGAAATTATGGATGTTGGTCGCTTTATTATTATTAGTTTTAACCGCAGCCTGTGGAGGCGGAGAACAAAGTTCAAGTGGAGATGGAGAATCAAACGAAGATGGGAATTGGCAGCCGAATAAAAATATAGAAATTGTTGCCCCAAGTGGAGCCGGCGGAGGCTGGGATACAACAGCACGAAGTGTGGGAAAGATCTTGGAAGATGAAGAGATTGTAGAGCAGAATGTTGGGGTTGTAAACAAACCTGGTGGAGGCGGAGCTGTCGGATGGTCTTATATTAATAGTACCAATGACCCTCACAATATATTTGTTTCATCACCTCCGTTGATTTTTGTACCTTTAAATGGACAATCAGATTTAACTTATGAGGATTTCACACCTCTATCCAATATGATAGCTGACTACGGAGCGTTTGCAGTTGCTAAAGATGCTAAATGGGACAACTTAAATGAACTGTTTGAAGATATGAAAGAAGACCCTTCCAGTGTAACCGTCGTAGGGGC
>NZ_JBAPTY010000059.1:0-10556 GCF_049282395.1 Halobacillus sp.
TCAACCCAACTTTATTAAGAAGAACGGATCCTTCGGAAAGAGAGGATCCTTCCCTCCTTAAACTGCCTGAAATGCTTATATAACAGACTATCCCGCATAGTTCAGCCTGAAAAAGTCTATAAGCCCATGTGGTCATATCTCCTCAAGCGGGTGAAGGGTAAAGCGGTTCGAGCTCCCTATTTCGCAAGGTCCGGAGGGGGACGATGAATACTCCTGTGGGATAAACATGATCGGTGAGACCCCTGAAAGCGTTAGCTTGAGGAGGCTCAGCACAAGGGATGTTCGACTAAGATCGCCACGTCCTGTGGCAACGTCGAACGACCCTGCGTCTTGCAGGGCCGGAAAGCGAGTCGTTCCCCGCAGGACCTAATTCACACAAAAGTCTCGAAACTGAATCTTCAAGTATCGGGAGCTTAACTGAGAAAGCAGCGAGGCGGTTTAATAGCCAATGAAAGAAAGATAGAAAGGACTTGAAACATCATGATGGCCACAGGACACCAAGTCGTTGGAATAACATTTGGAGTAGGAGCTTTAACCTTACTTCCGCAGCTCGTCCCTCATGCTGATGAGCCACTTTCAGCTGTTTTTTTCTTAGGTTTTGTTTTATTTGGGTCACTTTTGCCCGATATCGATATGCCGAACTCGAAACTGGGACATAAGTTCTGGAGAGGGCTGCTTACTCTTTTCACTCTTGCATTTACAATTTACTTATTTGTACCTAGGTATCTTGATTTATACAGGGAGGAACTGAAAGTTTTTCTTATGCTTTTACTTCCTGTTTTACTCATGATTAGAAGCCACCGTAAGATGACCCATTCTTTATTATTTGTTGGAATGTTAATTGGATACAGCTGGTTTATTGAAGAGTGGCTGAACATACAATGGTTTTATTTATCAGGGCTGATTATTGGAGTTGTTTCACATTTATCAGCTGATTACTTAACAAAGAGAGGAATTCCTCTTGTATATCCTTTTTCAAGCAAACATAAGCGTTTTTTTATTACGTTTAGAACAGGATCGGCAATAGAGAAAGCAGTAGTTTACAGTTTAGTATTATGGAATATATGGTATATAAATTTAATATTTTAATGGATACATTACAGATATTGCTAATAAAAGGTGAAAAATAATTACTTTTTCTTAAGAATATGAAACCAAAGGGTACATTTACTTAAAATTTATTTTTAATTTACAAAATAATCTGATAGATTGCTAGACATTACCAATAAAATACAATAAAATGGAAAATAGGTAATGCGAAAGGGATGAAGCTGGATGGTCAGTTATCAGGTTATTGAACCTAGTCCATTGCATCAATTACAATTAAAATATACCTCATCCTTATATGAAATATATATCCCCTTATTAAAAAAACAGTCTAAACAAGAAGCCACCTTCCAGGCAAGCTGGTACTGTTTGACTCATCCGCCTAAGTATTTAGAGGATCAAATCGCATATCTTGAATTTCTTTATATGAATGATTTTCTTAAGGAGATGGATATCCTCCTTCAAAACAATAACTTAGACTCCCAGCTCATTTATTTATATAAGCTGCTATTAAATCGACTGAACAGCAAACCATCAAAAGCGCAATTACAGTCACTGCAAAAAGAAAAATTCCTCCATCCATCTCTTCACTGCTTACATCTTTTTACGATTATCTACTATTATTATGATTTAAAAGAATATACAGGACTTGATAAGTACCTGGAACAAATTGATGAAGGTATAAGTGCTGTTAACGAGCCCCTGACTCTTTACTATATGAGGATCAGGTATCATGAATTACTGTTCCAGCATTATTGGAAAACGAATAACCCGCTTCTTGCTAAGAAATATGCTTATAAAATTACCAATACAGAATTATCACCGAAGAAAATCTGCCGTATTTATCATAATCTGGCGCTATGCAATCTATATACAGACTATCCAACGTCCATGGAACAAGCTGTAAAGGCATTTGAAGCTGCAGAAAAGTATAGTTTAAAACGGTGGGCAGCTATTATTAAAAACCACACTATTCCTTTCATTGCTGCCTACCATCTTCAAACAGAAGAAATGACAACGCCTGACCCCGTAGAAACGGCTCATTTAGCCATAGCGGACAAAGAATTTACTAAAGCGATAACCATTCTGGAAAATCTGGAAACATGGACTCCGTTTCAAGAGTGTTATATGGGAGCAGCGAGCAAGAATATTCGTCTGTTGGAAAATGCCCATCATCGATTTATTCAAGAACTTGGAGATCAATTCTTTGCACTTTTACCCAAACACTATTTGGAGCGTTTATAAAATATGGGGAGGTAGAAGAAAATGAAAAGACGTTTAACTGCATTTCTCTTAGGTTTAATGTTGGTTGCAGGGACATTTGGATCGGCATCCTTTGCATTTGATAATACGAAGAATCAAGAACCTGGAGAAAGTTCGGAAGTTACTCTCGCAAAATTCAAGGCGCATGACCCAGGAGATTTAGGTATGGGGTAAAGATGATTTGAATAAAGACGAAAAAGCTGCCTCCTATGAAAGGGAGGCAGCTTTTTCATTATCTGGCCTTGCGGTGCTGTTCAATTTTTTGTTGAGCAGGTTCTTCTTTTCTAATCATCTTCGTAAATGCATAGACAAAGAGTATGATTACTATGGTAAATGGTAAAGCAGAAACAAGCGAAGCAGTCTGTAAGGCATTTAGCCCGCCTGCTAACAGCAGAACTCCAGCAATGGCCGCCATTAGAAATCCCCAAACAATTTTAATAATAAGCGGAGGGGTTAAGCTGCCATTAGTCGTCATACTAGCTAGAATGTACGTAGCGGAGTCCGCTGAGGTAATTAAAAATGTTGCAATTAATAAGATGGATAAAATAGATAGTACTCCCGTCATGGGAAGATGCTGGTAGGTTTCAAACAATGCTAAAGTTACGTCATTGTTAACCGCCTCAGCTATGTTTGTTCCATTATTCAAATCGCTGTTTAAGGCTGTTCCTCCAAAAGTAGCAATCCACAAGCAGGCAATTAATGGCGGTACAATCAGCACTCCAAAGATGAATTCCCTGATGGATCTTCCTCTCGATACACGGGCTACGAAGGTTCCAACGAATGGAGACCAGGCAATGACCCACGCCCAGTAGAAGATTGTCCACTCTCTCAGCCAGTCCCCTCCACCGTCTTCATAAGGAGTGAGACGAAGGCTGTAGCCCACAAAGTTTGTAATATAATCTCCAAGTCCTAAGGTGAAGGTGTTAAGTATAAATACAGTAGGTCCTGCTATGAATACGAAGGCTAGTAAAACCATACATAAACCGAGGTTCACGTTACTAAGCCACTTAATTCCTTTATTTAATCCTGTACTGGAAGAGGCTAAATAAAGGACGAGAAGTACAGCGGTAATGGCCAGTTGAATCATTGTGTTATTTGGCACGCCGAATACGGCTTTTAGACCACCGTTCATTTGCAGTATGCCAAGCCCGAGTGAGGTAGCGATACCCATGACCGTGGCAATGACGGCAAGGGAGTCAATAAAGGTTTTCACACCTTTATTTTTACCTAACACTGGTTCGAGGGCGGTGGAAATCAAACCGCTTTTATTCTGCCTGAACTGTAAAAATCCGATTAAGAGGCCGACAATGGCGAAAACAGACCATTGATTGATGCCCCAGTGAAAGAAAGCATATCCCATAGAAATCCGAGCCGCTTCTTCAGTCTGTGCTTCAAGCGTATTAAATGGAGTTGTGAAAAAATGGCTCATCGGTTCAGCTACGCCCCAAAACACTAAGCCTGCACCAAATCCAGCTGAGAAAAGCATGCCGATCCAAGTGAAAAAAGGATAATCTGGTTCAGAATCTGGCGGGCCGATTTTAATTTTCCCGTACTTACTTAGGGCTAACGCACCTAAGAAGATAACGAAACCAAATACAGAGATGAGGTAAAACCAACCGAAATTTTTCGTTGTAAAACCAAATAAAGTGGTGGCTACGCTGCCAAAACCTTCAGGATTGACGGCACCTATGACTACTAATACGGTGATCACAGAGGCCGAGATAAAAAATACTGGATTTTTCATACTGGCTCCTTTCTTGGAACTTGATTTTGATAAATAGATGAGTCAATTAATTCAATAATATTGATGAGTTTATTCCCTTAAAAATTCCAAAAAAAACATGTAATAGTAGATATGTACAAATAGTTGATGTTTTTAACGGGTGCTGGATTCAAATTCGCTTTTCAATATTCCCATAAGTATGGTGTCATAGTAGCTTCCTTGAACAAATTCATTTCTACGTAGCCGGCCCTCCAGCTGAAACCCGGCTTTCTCGTATAACCTGAGGGCTTGATGATTTCCACTCCAGGTATCGAGTTGTACCCTTTCTAAATTAAGGGTATAAAAAAGGTGATTGAGCAAAGTGTAAATAATATCTTTTCCATACCCTCGCCCCCAGTAATCGCGTTCACCAATTGTGAGCCCCCAATCTCTGCCGCTCTTGTGACGGGATTTAGTTTTCGATAATCACATTTGCCAATAGGCTCTTGCGTTGCTTTTGAATAAACAATAAAAACAGTTCCATGTTCCCACAAATGTTGTGCATTCAGATTTTTTTCATATTGGGCTTGAAGAGCTTCCAGAGGGTTATTATTCTGGTTCGCTGATTCACTTCCTGAACTAAGAAAAGTAAGGGACTCATCATTGGCCCATGTGTAAAGATTCTCCAAATCTTTACGGGACACAGGCTTCAAGTCTACTAAGTGTCCTTTTAACATATCCCACCTCCTATGCCTCATTATTCGACTAAATATTGGATTTGTCAAAAAATACTGAATTTTAATTTGGAACTTTATAGTTAACTATTCTCAGGTTAATTAACACGGAAGGAGGTATTCCCTTTGTTTGAACGCTGCCTGCAAGTAAAGGTGTTTATGAAAAACTATCCAGGTCACTGGTGGATCGCCGGCGGGTGGGCGATTGACCTTCATATAGGCGAAGAAATAAGAGAGCACGAAGACATCGATGTAGCTGTGTTGAGGGAGGATCAGCATCTGCTGCGATCGCACATGCATGACTGGAATATAAAGTATGTTAAAGAAGGAAGTGGATTAAATTGGAAAGAAAAAGAATGGCTGGAAGCCCCCATTCACGAGATTCATTCAACGAACCATTCTGGAGAACATATAGAGTTCTTATTAAATGAAAGAAAAGGGAACTACTGGCACTTTAGGCGCGACGGCAAACTTAGATTCCCGCTTAGTTACATGCATCTTCGCTCTGAGCAGGGCGTTCCTTATTTAAATCCGGAAATTGTCCTTCTTTACAAGGCAAAACACACCAGCCAGAAGGATAACGAGGATTTTCACTATATATTTCCTCACTTAAATGAACGTCAAAAGGAATGGCTTAAGCAGAGCTTGATGCACTACCATCCTAATCACGCTTGGTTAGAGAAATTATTATTTTAAATTAAATCCTTAAGATTTCTCTGACTTAAATGGTATGGTGGGTAAGTGATTTAAACAGGAAGGGAGATAGTAGTTAATGAACAGAGAGAAAATTTGGGTTAAAGTGCGAGACAGTTTCTGGTTTCTTCCAACTCTTTACAGTTTTATATCTATCATTTCAGTTATTCTGATCAGTATTGTGGACTTATGGATCGTTCCGCAAGTTCAGGAAAGTATGCCGAAAATATTTTTAACTGAAAAAAGTGTGGCAACGACCCTGTATGGGTCGCTGATTACGTCGATATTGACGATGACAACCATCAGTTTTTCAACGATTATGGTGGTGCTGACTACTTATTCCACTCAGTTTTCACCTCGTACGTTACAGGATTTTATGAAAAGCCGAGTTACCCAGCATGTGTTGGGGGTTTATTCATTTGGATTTATCTTTGCTCTTGTCAATTTATTATTACTTGGGGGTACTCAGAAGAAAGGTCTGGTCAGTCCCTTTTTAACTGTAGTCGTATCCATCATTTGTTTAGGATTTTTCATCCTGTTTATTCACCATTCGTCCCGCTTTTTACAGGTGAACAATTTAATTGGTGATATCCGCCAGACCACTTCGAAGGTGATTGCTAACACGTTTAAGGAAAAGAGCTATAATGAATCAACAGAGTGGGATGAAAAAGATTTGGACAGCTTAAAACAGAATAGCCAAGGAATCATTTTTGCCGACAAATCGGGTTATCTTCAAGGAATGCAGATGGGATTATTCATTCAGTGGGCTGTAAAAAATGATTTATTTATTGAAGCAAACACGTTAATTGGAGATTACATTCAGAAAGGGATGCCTTTGTTTTATTATTGGAAAAAGGACGCTTCAGAAGAAATTAAACCGCAGGAAGCGCTGCAGTATATAATAGTGGGAAATGAGCGGACAGATATACAGGATATCGAATTTTCGATTCAGAAGCTCGTTGAGATTTCGGTCAAAGCGATTTCCCCTAGTATTAATGACCCACATACAGCGGTTAACTGTATCAATCGAATAGGTTCTCTTCTTGCCGAATTAGGTTCAGTTTATGAGCCGATCCGCTATTATGCTGATGATAATAATGATCTTAGGATGAAGATTGAGCCAAGGGAATTTCACGATTATCTGTACACCAGCTTCTACCAGATGCGAATCTATGGAAGCCACGATTTTTCTGTGATGAACGGTGTAATTGAAGCTCTCTATAAAATCTCTGTGGTTCATGATGAAAATATTAAAGAAGATGTATGGAGATTTGGCCGATATATGATGAAAGCTGTCGATACAAAGAGTATGGATCAGTTGGATTTTGAATACTTTGATAAGCAGGCTCAAAAGTTAGCCTCAGCTTGTAATAAAACTGTTCAGTTCCCACGCCCATATTAAACATCTGCACCTTTCCAGGAGGCTGTCGACATTTTTTACAGTTTTTAGACAAATTGTTTACAATTTTGAGGATGGGGTAACTGTTAATTAGTCCACAATTACCATTTCCTCGCAATTATCTATTGATGTAAAAAAGTTGAGCACCGGAAAGGAGAAAATGATGAAAAAAGTTACGTCGGTTTTTTGGATTACTCTAGCCATCGCCTTATTTTCAGTTATTTGGGGGGCTGTTGCTCCTGAAAATCTTGAAAGTATTACAGGTTCGATACAAACATTCATTTCTGTACACTTTGGCTGGTATTATCTATTAATCGTTACAGGTTTTGTCGTTTTTTGTATTTATATGATTTTCAGTCCATATGGGAAGATTAAACTGGGTAAACCTTCTGATAAGCCGGACTACAACTATGCCACATGGTTTGCGATGTTATTCAGTGCAGGTATGGGGATTGGTCTGGTTTTCTGGGGCGCTGCAGAACCGATTTACTTTTATTCAAAGAATGCTCCAACGGCAGAAACTGGCACCCCTGAGGCTCTAAATGAAGCCATGCAGTTTGTTTATTTTCACTGGGGAGTTCATGCCTGGGGAATCTATGCGATTGTTGCTTTAGTACTCGCCTACTTTAAATTCCGTCGAGGAGCACCCGCTCTTGTAAGTGCCACTTTAGAGCCTTTATTTGGGGATAAGATGAAAGGCCCATGGGGGAAAGCGATTGACGTGATTGCTGTGTTTGCAACTATTGTAGGTGTAGCCACTACTTTAGGCTTCGGAGCCGCGCAAATCAATGGAGGACTTACATTCCTGACCCCTATTAAAGACTCGTTTACGGTGCAGCTGATTATTATTGGAGTCGTAACGGTCTTGTTTATGATGTCGGCTTATACTGGTCTTAGTAAAGGGATTAAATACCTGAGTAATACGAATATGATTTTAGCTTTACTTCTGTTAGTGATGATGATGGTAATAGGTCCTACCTTGTTCATAATGAATATGTTCACGGATACAATTGGAGCTTATTTGCAGAACTTGCCTTCCATGAGTTTTAGATTAGCTCCGAATAGTGAAGAGAACCGAACCTGGATTAACAACTGGACCGTATTCTACTGGGCGTGGTGGATCGCCTGGTCTCCATTCGTCGGTATATTTATCGCCCGTGTGTCCAAAGGGCGTACAATTAGAGAGTTTCTATCCGGAGTGTTGTTAGTGCCATCCGTGATAGGATTTCTATGGTTCTCCACCTTTGGTTCTTCAGCCATTAGCGTTCAGCAGGGCGGTGAAACGGACTTGTCTGAACTAGTTACGGAACAGACGCTATTTGGTGCTTTTGATAATTACCCTTTAGGATTAATTATGTCCATCATTGCGATGATTCTCATTGGAACTTTCTTTATTACCTCTGCAGACTCTGCGACGTTTGTATTAGGTATGCAGACTACGAATGGCTCGTTAACACCGCCGACCATGGTTAAATTCGCCTGGGGAATAATCCAGTCCTCTATGGCAGCCGTGTTATTATATTCTGGCGGATTGCAAGCCTTGCAAAATGCTCTGATTTCGGCAGCATTTCCATTCTCATTTATTATGATTCTAATGGTTTTTTCACTTTACAAAGCACTGCGTGCTGATAAAGCATCTATAGAGAAAGAACAAAGAGATTCTGAGGAAAAAACCTCTGCTTAAAATATTGGATAAACGGGCCGGATCAAATCCGGTCCTTTATTTATGCTATAAGAATGATTGATTGAAGGCAATTTTTAGGATACATTAAAAAAGGATCATAAACTCATAGACATGTACGATAGAATAAGTGACACTTTGAATTGATTAAAAAGGAGTATTGAATATGTGGGAATGGAGAAATATCTACCGTGGTATGCTTATGGGAGCAAGTGACGTTGTCCCGGGCGTGAGCGGTGGTACAATTGCGGTAGTCCTCGGTATCTATGATCGTCTTATTGAAGCGATCAACGGTTTCTTTACAAAGGAATGGAAAAAACACCTTAAATTCTTATTGCCGTTGGGGATAGGGGTTATTACGTCTATTCTGCTGCTGGCAAAATTAATAGAGTGGTTATTTGAGCATTACCCTGGTCCCACTCAGTTTTTTTTCCTGGGATTGATTATAGGGGTGCTTCCTTACTTAACACATAAAGCGGATGTGAAGCATAAATTTAAAGCGAACCATTATATCATTTTACTCATTGGCGCAGTACTCGTGGCTTCAATGGCATTTTTTCAGACGAATGAAACGGAACCTATGCAGAACTTAACGCTTTCAACCTATATTCTTCTTTTCTTTTCGGGCTGGATTGCGAGCAGTGCCATGATCCTTCCAGGGATAAGCGGGTCTTTCATCCTGTTGATTATTGGGGTTTACTCCACAGTAGTCGGTGGAGTATCAGATTTGAAATTTGATATTATAGCAGTGGTCGGATTAGGAATTCTATTTGGTATTGTCGTGATGAGTAAGATTGTTAAATTCTTTTTGGAGAATTATACCTCAGGAACCTTTGCCCTAATCATTGGTTTAGTTATTGGGTCAGTATTTGTTATTTTCCCTGGTGTACCGGGAAGCGCAGCATTATGGTTGGTAAGTGCCCTGACCTTCTTCGGAGGTCTCTTGGCTGCATGGCTTCTGGGTCGTGTGGAATATAAATAAGCAAATCATAAGACAAAAGCATTCTTACCGATTATCATATGGGTAAGAATCTGTTTAAAAGGAGAATGATGAGCATGGAATCAATTCATACAATAGAGAAATTCAACGAAACAATCGAGAGCGAGCAGCCGGTTATTATTAAGTTCCAGGCAGACTGGTGCCCGGATTGCCGTCGAATGGATATGTTTATCGGAGAAGTTTTAGAGGAATATAATCAGTATCGTTGGTACGACGTTAATCGTGATGAAATTCCTGAAGTTGCAGATAAGTATGAGGTTATGGGTATTCCTAGTTTGTTGATTTTTAAACAAGGTGAAAAAATAGCACATTTGCATAGTGCGAACGCAAAAACCCCTGAAGAAGTAGAAGAGTTTTTGCAAACAAGTCTTTAAAGTAAACGTCCACATGGTCCATTCCATGTGGACGTTTTGTATAAAAGGGGGGACCTGTATTGTCCAAACGATTGTTACTAGTAGGAGCAGGGCATGCTCATCTAGAGGTAATTCGAAGGCTGAAAAGCGAAGCATGGGTGAATGTTGAGGTGTGTCTGATTTCTTCCTCCAGGTACCAATATTACTCTGGAATGTTTTCCGGATTCACAGAAGGTCTGTACTCGCTTGAAGATACACGAGTTTCATTGGAAAAGATTACGAGAGAAGCACGTATTCATTTTATTGAAAAAACCGTGGTCAGTTTGCGACCTAAACAGAAAAAAGTAATTTGCCATGACGGTTCCGTCTATCCGTTTGATGTTGTAAGTTTTGATATTGGCTCCAAAAGTTTACCGCTGGCTTTTGAACATACGGTGGCCCGTACCATCAAGCCTAATTATGAATTTATTTCTCAAATTGAAGAAATTCGTAATACAACTCATCCTTTAATTGTAGGGGGAGGAGCTGCGGGAACGGAACTTGCTCTTTCGATCCAAACTTATAAAGAGAAGAACCAAATTCCGGGACAAGTTAAGCTGGTAACGGCTGAGAAGGTCATGAATGGATTTCCGAAATTAGTTTCCACCCGGCTTAAATCATTACTTATAAAAAAAGGGATTCAAG
>NZ_JBAPTY010000060.1:0-33811 GCF_049282395.1 Halobacillus sp.
AGGCTGCTTTTTTACCAAGAGATTGTTGACTGATGGTTTTCAACAAGATCATTTTGTCTTTAAACGTCAGTTTGCACCAGAGACCTGCATTGATTTTCATTCTCTTCTCCTCCTAGGAAAAATTTAAGTATGAGTCATGGCTAATGGATCAGTTCAACTTGTACTTAGCATATACCGTCTTTTCATCCAATATAAACAACAAAAATTTCTACAATGTTCGATGTTTGAGATTCTTTAATAAGTGATTTAGCAACTTACTGTCATATGAAAGGCATAAGGACTGAAAATAATAGTGAATCTTGTAATATAGATATAGGATTTGTCAAACGGTTTATTTAACTTTATGTAATTTATTTTTTGAATACTAAGAAGGATAGAAGGGATATTGGAGGGAGACGTGGAAATTATCGTAAAAGGGGTGAAAGGTTAATGAGTTACCAAGTGATTGATGGTCATAACGATACGTTGTTAAATTATATGGATGAAACTAGTGATTTTGATTTCTTAAAAGAATCTGATACGGGCCATTTAGATTTGATAAGAGCTAAAAAGAGTGGATTCTACGGAGGTTTTTTTGCAATATTTACTCCAAACCCGGTAAGCCCTCCACCAATCAGCGAATTTATAACGGAGAAAGGTTACCACATGCCTTTACCGGATCCAATTAATTCTTCTTATGCTCAATCACATACCAACAAGGTATTAGCAAAAATGCTTAAACTCGAGAAAGATTCACAGCAGCAATTCATAATTGTACGCAGTGAAAAAGAGATGCGCGATTGTCTGAACAAGAATGTGATCGGTGGAATTATACATATGGAAGGGGCAGAAGCGATTGATTTGGACTTTAATTCTCTTTATGTGTATCACCAAGCAGGCTTGCGGTCTCTGGGGCCGGTTTGGAGCCGGGCAAATAACTTTGGAGAAGGCGTTCCTTATCATTTCCCGGCTAGCCCTGATACAGGACCTGGGCTTACCGAAAAAGGAAAGCAGCTTATAAGACTCTGCAATGAGCTGGGAGTAATGATTGACTTATCCCATATGAATGAAAAAGGATTCTGGGATACAGCACGCTTATCCACACAGCCACTGGTAGCCACCCACTCTAATGCTCATAAACTCTGTCCTATTACAAGAAACTTAAAAGACAAACAGCTGGATGCCATTAAAGAATCTAATGGAGTGGTCGGAGTAACTTTCTGTGCGAATATGTTAAGGACTGATGGAAGAATGGACCTGAGCGCCCCATTAGAAGCCATTACAGATCATATCCATTATATTGCAGATCGTATTGGCGTTGAACATATAGCACTAGGTTCTGATTTTGACGGCTGTACGATTCCGGACGTAATCAAAGACGTGACGGGAGTGCCTAAGCTATTGGATCAGCTTCTCAGTGAAAGCTGGACGGAAGCAGATATTGCTAAATTAACCCACTTAAATTGGCTAAGGGTTCTTAAAGAAACAGGGATTTAATTATACAGAGTCGTTAGACAAGTGAAACGCTTAGAGCTGCAGGCTCTAAGCGTTTCTTGTATTTTCTCCAGAAAATTGTAAGCATGTTACCGTTCACATATTCACAGAAAAAAATTCTAACTTCTATTAATAATAGCAGACCGGTAAGAAAGTCTCCGTCAGGCTATTGATTATTTTCAATACTTTTATACTTAAGAGCGGTGCTTCTGGTAGGTAATTGGCCTGGTCATGGTTTGGATTTCGCTGAATATTTGTTCCGTAAGCGGGTCAGCTTCCAAATAGCTTAAGTTATCCTCTACCTGTTCAACCGAACTAGCTCCAAATACGGCTGTAGCTACGGCAGGGTGGTGAAGGACATATTGCAGGGCAAGTGCGGTTGGTGTTCTTGCGTCACTGCCATAATCCTGCCATTTTTCAGTAAGTGCAAGGATTTCCTCCTGACTATATTCTAAAAAACCATCTTCGGCTTTTTGGTGTCCTTTTGATGAAAGCATTCCTTTGGCCAGCGGCCCTCTGGCAAGTACACTAATATCATTTTCAGAAAGTAAGTCCAGAATCTCTTCTTCTGGCCTTCGATCAAGAGCATTATACTGCATCATGACACTGGAGATATTTGATCTATTAACATATTCACGTATAACATTCGGACGAATAGAAGATATTCCATATTCACGAATAAGTCCATCTTGTTTAAGTTCATCAAAGGCTTCGATCGTTTCGTCCATAGGATCATCAATTGTACCGCCATGAAGCTGATAAAGATCAATATAGTCAGTTCCGAGGCGTTGTAAGCTGTCTTTTACAGCACGTTTAATATGTTTTTTTGACGGATCCCATGTCCAGCCTTCCTGTCCTGGGGTGAAGTTATTTCCTGCCTTAGATCCGATAATAAGATCTTCCCTGCGTCCCTGGATCGCTTTGCCAACTATTTGCTCATTGGCACCAAAATCATAAAGATCAGCTGTATCTAAGTAATTTACTCCAGCGTCTATTGCCCTGTCTATAATAGATTTTGCTTTCTTTTCCTCAGTACCTAAAGACATGCATCCTAAGCTGATTTCGGATACATATAAGTCCGATTTCCCAATTTGGCGTTTCTTCATATTATCATCCTTTCTTATTTTCCCATTAAGTGCATACGGAATCTTCGGTGTCTCCCTTCCACATATGATAAACTATCCATAGATTAATGGAGAGGATGAGAGACTGTGAAGAGGTTTGAAGAAAAAACTTACCATACAGAAACGATCTATACGGGCAAGATTGTGCAATTAAATATTGACAGTGTTACTTTACCCGATGGAAATACTTCTAAACGAGAGTTGATTAAGCATCCAGGAGCTGTAGCTGTTATTGCTCTTACAGATGAAGGTAAATTAATATGCGTGGAGCAGTACAGAAAACCGATGGAAAAAAGCCTGGTTGAAATCCCTGCTGGTAAACTTGAGCCTGGTGAAGAAGCTGTGACTTGTGCGCTTAGAGAATTAGAGGAAGAAACAGGTTACACTACAGATTCTTTGGAATGGGTTACCTCTTTTTATACATCTCCCGGTTTTGCTGATGAGATTGTCCATATTTATTTCACTGATCAAGTTAAAGTCCTGGACCAGCGTCCAGATGGCGATGAGGATGAATTCGTAGAACTTATGGAGTTAACGCTGGGGGAAGCTGAAGAATTAGAAAAAAATCAACGGATCCAGGATGCTAAAACCGCCTATGCTCTTTTGTACTGGAAGCTTAGAGTTTCAGAGTAAACCTTTTAATCCTTGGGTTTAGATACATGACTGAGTCAATAGAGGACTGTTCAAAGATCAGTTACTACTAGCTTTCCTTTGTGAAGTCTATGAACATTTACTAGAGAATGTTCGATTAGACAAGCAGGATCTAAGTGTTGATCTTAAATACATGGAATAATGGTCTACTTTTATCTTTTCCTTCATAGATTGGTCATAGACCGGTTATGAGAAAGGATGGAGATTCCATGCAGAATAGTATGCGGGTGGCAGGAAAAGAGATACAAAGCCATGTAAATATTTTTGTTTTTATATTCGTCTTATTTATTATGGGGATTATATTCGGAGCTGTAATCGTTAACAGCATGAATTTTGTTCAAAAGCAGGATCTCTTTTTTTACTTAAAACAATTCTTTGAACAAAACATTTCCATGAATGGAACCTCAAAAGCTACTCTTTGGAAGGACAGTATCCTTTACCATTTAAAATATATGCTTCTACTGTTTTTATTAGGTATTTCAGTTATTGGCATGCCTATTATTACTGTTCTATTATTTATTAAAGGACTTGTTGTGGGGTTTTCTGTAGGGTTTCTAGTAAATCAGATGGGCTGGTATGGTCTTTTGATTTCCTCAGCAGCTATTGCTCCTCAGAATTTACTTATCATACCTGTCTACTTAATAGCTGGATCCCTGGCCCTGATTTTCTCTTTGACGCTTTGTAAACAGCTGTTTATAAGAAGAGTGCATCAGCCCATCCTTAAAGGATTTGTTCGCTACAGCGCTTTTTTTGGGGCGTTAATGCTTATACTGATCGTTGCTTCTACCATTGAAGTATTTTTTTCTAATACCATTCTTGACTACGTGGTGAAGTGGATTTATCATTAATTTAACAGTGATAATCATATTCAGTTTAGAATGATTATAAAACATAGATTAAAATTATTTTAATTTGACACTCGTTCTGACTCTGCTTATAATTAAATTGATTACGAGGGAGGGACGAACGATATGGAGCATCGTATTGAGAGAATTAAGAAACAATTGCATTCCCAGAGTTATAAGTTAACACCTCAAAGGGAAGCTACTGTTCGAGTGCTTTTAGAAAATGAAGAAGATCATTTAAGTGCCGAAGATGTCTACCTCCTCGTAAAAGAGAAAGCACCCGAAATCGGTCTGGCTACTGTATATCGTACGCTGGAATTGTTATCCGAATTGAAAGTTGTCGATAAAATAAACTTTGGAGATGGAGTTTCCCGCTATGACCTGCGAAAAGAAGGGGCGGAGCACTTTCATCACCACTTAGTTTGCATAGAGTGTGGATCGGTAGAGGAAATCGAGGAAGATTTATTAGGGGACGTTGAAAAGCTTGTAGAAGGACAATGGGGATTCCAGGTTAAAGATCATCGTTTAACGTTTCACGGCATCTGCCGCATCTGCCAGAAACAAGCCGTAGCCGCCTCGGCATCAGAGGGAAACGAAGAGAATTAATAAACTGCCGCTATGAAATTACATAGTGGCTTTTTTATTTTGGAAGACTTTTATTTTCTACAGACGGGATACGTCTCGATCTATTTACAAACTGGCAGAAATCGTGTAGGTTTATCGTAGGTAGAACAATCATGTATATTTGACGTTCATCTGGGCATATCCTTTTACATAAAGGCTCTAGAAAAGGGGTATCGGGATGGTTCATTTGCGTCAAAATATACAGGAATTAGTTAAAGTTCTTATTGTGTTTACTTTATGTACTTGTGTTTTTTATATGGCACTTCGTCTTGTACATGAAGAGTATGAAAGGCAACATCGATATGATCCGCCGAGTGGCGCGGCAGTAAAGGTGTACAAGTCGCTGGAACCTGACTGGCCGGATCGACTGTCGATATTCTTTCAATTAGGAGAGTAGATGGGTCATGGATTACGCGTTAGAAGATTTTTTTCATTATTTAACAGTTGAGCGAGGCCTATCATCGAATACCATCCAATCTTATAAGCGTGATCTAACGCAATACCAGCAGTTTCTACAACAGGAGTTAAATCTCTCAAACTGGGATCAAGTAACAAGATCGCATATAATGAGGTATCTGCATGATTTGAATGATAAAGGGCGTTCTTCTGCTACAGTGGCCAGGCTGCTGTCTTCCATTCGTCTCTATCATCAATTTTTAATAAGGGAAAAAGTGACAAATGAAGATCCAAGTCTCCATATAGAAACCCCGAAAAAAGAACGGAAGCTGCCAAAAGTACTTTCATCTGAAGAGGTGGACAAACTCCTTAATGTGCAAACGAAGGATCCACTATCTTTAAGAAATAAAGCCATGCTGGAAATGCTTTATGCCACAGGGCTTCGTGTCACAGAACTTGTTTCTTTAAAAGTAAGTGATCTCCATCTTACGATGGGATTTGTACGCTGTTTAGGTAAAGGGTCTAAGGAAAGAATTATTCCTCTAGGAGATTTGGCTAAGGAAGCTGTACAGACCTATCTGGAACAAGGTCGGGGGACGTTGGTCAAAAATAAAAAGACAGAAGAATTATTTGTGAATCATCACGGAAATAATCTGTCACGCCAAGGTTTTTGGAAAATATTGAAAGCGGTTGCCCGCGATGCTGGAATTATGAAAGAACTTACTCCTCATACTTTGAGGCATTCATTTGCTACACATTTATTAGAAAATGGAGCGGACTTACGGGCTGTACAGGAAATGTTGGGTCATGCTGATATTTCTACCACTCAAGTTTATACACACGTAACTAAAACACGATTAAAAGATGTTTATCGCTCGTATCATCCTCGAGCATAAACTTTTTTGTTTTTAGTTGTCTGACATCCTACATCTTTAGAGGTTAGCGTAAAATAATAAACTTATGGGAAAGTAAAATATAGGAGGGATCGTTAATGAAACCATTTAAAAGAGTATTTTTAGTAGTTATGGATTCTGTAGGAATTGGAGAAGCTCCGGACGCAGAACAATTTGATGATAAAGGAGCTCATACGTTGGGGCACATAGCGGAACGTATGAATGGATTGAATATGCCGAATATGGGTTCGCTTGGGTTGAGTAATATCAGAGAAATTCAGGGGATCGAGCCGTCCAAACAGCCTAAAGCTCATTATACAACCATGAGAGAAGCATCTAATGGTAAGGATACGATGACTGGTCATTGGGAGATTATGGGGTTATATATTGATCAGCCTTTCCGTACATTTCCTGATGGATTTCCGGACGAACTTTTGAATGAAATAAAAGAAAGAACAGGACGAGGCATTGTAGGAAACAAACCGGCATCCGGCACAGAAATCATTAAAGAACTGGGAGAGCATCACATGAATACCGGTGATTTAATTATTTACACTTCTGCCGATTCTGTGCTTCAAATTGCTGCTCATGAAGATGTGGTCCCGCCTGAAGAGCTTTATGAGATCTGTGAACTTTGCCGTGAATTGACACTAGATGAGAAATATATGGTTGGACGGGTAATTGCGCGGCCGTTTGTGGGAGAACCAGGGTCTTTTGAACGTACTTCCAATCGTCATGATTATGCTTTAAAACCTTTTGGCAGGACAGTTATGAACGAAATGAAAGACGAAGAACTAGATGTAATTGCTATCGGTAAAATTTCCGACATTTATGACGGGGAAGGGGTTACAGAAGCGATTCGTACGAATGACAATATGGATGGAATGGACAAACTTGTTCAATCCATGCAACAAGACTTTAAAGGCATGAGCTTTTTAAACCTTGTAGATTTTGATGCGAAATTTGGTCATCGCCGCGACCCAGAAGGATATGGTGAAGCCCTTGAGGCTTATGACGAACGTCTCCCGGAAGTCCTGGATTTATTAAATGAGGATGATCTATTAATAATAACCGCAGACCATGGCAATGACCCTGTTCATCATGGTACGGATCATACTAGAGAACTTGTACCATTAATTGTTTATCATAATGGAATTGAAGGTGGGAAAGAGTTAGAGCAGCGTCAGACTTTTGCTGATATAGGGGCCACAATATCTGACAACTTTTCAATTAAATTGCCTGAACATGGGACTAGTTTTTTAAACGATATTAAATAGGAGGGCCATTATGTATCACTTACATGTAGAAGAAGCTTCAGAATTTATAACGAAACAATTAAATGTTCAGCCAACCGTAGGATTAATTCTCGGTTCGGGTTTAGGGGTGCTGGCTGATGAAATTCAAAACCCCACAACGATCCTTTATAAAGATATTCCTCATTTTCCTGAATCAACCGTGTCAGGACATAAGGGACAATTGGTTATCGGGGAGTTGGAGGGAAGACAAGTCATTGCTATGCAAGGCCGCTTCCATTATTACGAGGGCTACAATATGCAACAGGTTACGTTCCCTGTCCGGGTAATGAAAGAACTCGGCATTGATACCTTGTTTGTAACGAATGCGGCTGGGGGGATTAATGAATCCTTTAATCCTGGTAATCTGATGATTATTACGGATCATATTAACAATATGGGTGACAGCCCTCTAATCGGTCCGAATGATGATGAAAGAGGACCACGATTCCCGGATATGTCAGAAGCCTATGATCGTGATTTGATCGCGCATGCCAGACAAAGTGCTGAAAGACTTGAACTAAATGTGCAGGAAGGTGTTTACGTAGGCAACACAGGCCCAGCTTATGAAACAGGTGCAGAGGTTCGAATGCTTCGTGTATTAGGTGGAGACGCTGTAGGTATGTCTACTGTCCCTGAAGTTATTACAGCTAGTCACGCAGGAATTCGCGTTCTGGGCATCTCTTGTATTTCCAATATGGCTGCCGGAATATTGGATCAGCCCTTGACTCACGATGAAGTTATTGAAACCACCTCTCAAGTGAGAGAGGACTTCCTGGGATTTGTTAAGGAACTATTAAAGTCATTACCAGCCTGAGGGCATAAATAGTAAAGGGTGAGTTAAATGAGAATGTACGATATCATTGTTAAAAAAAGAGATGGCGGCGAACTAACGAAAGAGGAAATCTACTTCTTTGTAGATGGGTATACCAAAGGTGATATACCTGATTATCAGGCCTCGGCACTAACGATGGCTATTTATTTTCAAGGGATGACTCAGGAAGAAACAGCTATATTGACACAAGCTATGGTGGACTCCGGTGAGACAATTGATCTTTCTGCTATCAAAGGACATAAAGTGGATAAACACTCAACAGGCGGTGTAGGCGATAAAGTTACCTTCATTGTAGGTCCATTAGTTGCTTCTGTTGGGGTACCAGTCGCAAAAATGTCCGGGCGAGGCCTGGGTCACACGGGTGGAACTTTAGATAAACTGGAATCAATTAAGGGTCTGGAAATTGAAATGACAAAAGAACAGTTCATCCATAATGTGAATACTCATAAACTGGCAGTAGCTGGACAGACAGGAAATCTGGCACCTGCCGATAAGAAGTTATACGCATTGCGGGATGTAACAGGAACTGTCGATTCACTGCCTCTCATAGCCGGGTCCATTATGAGTAAGAAACTGGCTTCTGGTGCAGATGGGATAGTGTTAGATGTTAAAACGGGGTCTGGTGCTTTTATGAAAACCCTGGAAGATTCAAAAAATTTAGCTCAGGAAATGGTGAATATCGGTAACAATCTTGGACGTCAAACGGTTGCGGTAATTAGCGATATGAATCAGCCACTTGGGTTTGAAGTAGGAAATGCCAACGAAATTAAAGAAGCTTCTGAAATTCTGCAAGGAAAGAATGTAGAGGATTTAAGAGAGCTATCTTTAGAACTTGCATCTCATATGACCGTACTTGCGGAAGTATTTAGTTCCTATGAAGAAGCTTATGAGGCTTTGGCGAAGAATTTGGAAAATGGAAAGGCATTTCAAAGTTTGAGGGATTTGGTGGAAGCGCAAAATGGTGATGTATCGATGATTGATAACTTAGACAACCTCCCTAAAGCCAAGTACAAAATCGATGTGAAAGCGGAGAAGAGCGGCTACATAGCTGCTATTGATGCAGAGTCCATCGGAATTGCAGCTATGTACTTGGGTGCTGGACGCGCTACCAAAGATGATGAGATTAATCACGGCGTCGGCATTACTTTGAACAAAAAAATAGGAGATTGGGTGGAAGAAGGAGAATCTCTAGTTTTTCTGCACAGCGATGATGAAGAGCCTCAAGCATCCATTACTAAAGTATTAGACGCTTATTCTATTGCCGATGAGAAAGTAGAAAAACCTACGCTCATTTATACAGTGATTAAATAAAATTTTTGAGATTTATAAGTCACAATATCTTGAAACAGAGTTCTTCGCTATTCTTTAATAGTGGAGAACTTTTTTATTAAATTAACCACATTCAACGAATTATATTTAATAAACAAACCTTGACGTTTGGGGCCATAAAGGGGGCAGAAGTTTGAAATCTTGTATTTTTTGTTATCCTGAACTAGATTCATCCCAACAGGTAATTATGGAGAATAAGAATTGTTTATTTCTGCAGAAGGAACAAAAAATTTTGAAGGGATCGGGATTAATTGTTCCTAAAAATCATAAAGAAACGGTATTTGATTTGAATCAGGAGGAGTGGGAAGATACGCATGATTTAATGCTTGAGGTAAAGAATTGGCTCGATGAAGAATTTAGTCCAGATGGTTATAATATAGGCTATAACTGTCTTGAAACTGGAGGTCAGCATATATTTCACGCCCATATGCACATTATACCCAGGTTTCAAGATGAACCATATGCAGGCAGGGGCATTCGTCATTGGCTGAAACAGGAATCAAATAGAAGAATAAAACGTTAAAAAACAAGGTGTAGAGTCTTATTCTGCGCCTTGTTTTTCTTTTCCTATAACGCTGTATAGAAAACCATATAAAGGGAAAAATAGAAGCACTTACAGAAATTGGAGGTCAATTGTATGCAAAAACTCATCGGTTCCATCCTTATTTTAATGGTAACTTTAAGCGTTTTACAGCCAGCATCCATAAAAGCAGAAGAAAAATCTGCACCTGATCTGGTGGATTCTGCTAAATCAGCCATATTGTTAGAAAAAAATAGTGGAATGATGCTCTATGAAAAAGATGCTCATCAGGAACTTCCTCCTGCAAGTATGACAAAGGTAATGACCCTTTTGCTTATAATGGAAGCATTGGAAAAAGAGAGTATTACTCTGGATGAAAAAGTAAGAATCAGTGAACATGCGGCTTCAATGGGAGGATCACAAATTTTTCTAGAAGCTGGTGAAGAGATGACTGTTCAGGACTTGTTAAAGGGAATAGCTGTAGCTTCTGGTAACGATGCAAGTGTAGCCATGGCGGAGCGGATCGCGGGTTCGGAGAAAGAGTTTGTTAATCAAATGAATAAAAAAGCACAAGATTTAGGTCTGAAAAACACACATTTTGAAAACCCTACCGGGCTGCCGGCAAAAGGACATTATAGTACAGCCCATGATATGGCTGTAATGGCTCGTGAACTCTTACTACACGATGAAGTCACTCAATATACAAGTATCTATGATGATTATTTACGTAAAGGCAAGGATAACGAATTCTGGCTGGTCACGACAAATAAGTTAATAAAATCCTATCCTGGTATGGATGGTTTAAAGACGGGTTACACTTCTGAAGCAAAATATTGTCTAACCGCTTCAGCTAAACGGGATGATATGCACATGATTGCGGTCGTAATGGGGGCGGAGACACCTAAAGATCGTAATTCAGATATCACAAGCCTCCTTGATTATGGTTTTGGGCAGTATGAAGGAGTCAAGTTATATGATAAGAAAGATACGTTAAAAACCATGAAGCTCACTAGAGGACAACCTGAAAAGATTAAACTTTCTCCTGAAAAAGATGTTGTTATTCTCAAGAAAAAATCCCAGAAAGAACAGGCTTATGACACTAAAATAAAACTGGTGGAACAAAAGGAACTCCCTCTTTCCAGAGGAGACCATATGGGATGGGTCATCGTTGAGAAAGATGGAAAAGAAGTAGCCAAAGTTCGTCTGGAAACAAAGGAGAAAGTAGAGAAAGCAAGCTTTATCAACTTATGGGAGCGTTCCTGGAGGAATTTGACGAGCTTTCAGAGGTTTTAGCTTTTTGCCACTAGTATTGTTTTTAAGCAGGAATAAGCAGCAGATTTTACGAAAGACTTAAGGACTCTTATAAGTTAGAGGAGGAAACCAATTGAGTCTTCGCGTAGAATTTGTGACTAAAGAAAACGTTTTGGTAGTTCGCTTGGAGGGAGAACTTGATCACCATGAGACAAGTAAACTCCGCGAGTCCTGGCGGGACCAGCTGCAGCAGAACGATGTAGACCATGTAGTTGTTAATTTAGAAAAACTTAACTTCATGGATAGTTCCGGCCTTGGGGTTATGCTTGGACGATATAAAGAGGTTCAAGCTTCAGGTAATGAAATGATTATTTGTTCTATATCTCCAGAAGTCAGGCGGTTATTTGATTTATCAGGGATGTTTAAGATTATGAGGCTGGTTGGTAGCGAATCGTATGCTCTTGAACTATTGGGGGTGGCTTCATGCGAAATGAAATGACACTCGAATTCTTGAGTGTAAGTGAAAATGAATCACTTGCGCGCGTGGCGGTAGCGGCATTTATCAGTCAGATGAATCCTACAATGGAAGAGCTTACGGATATTAAGACAGTTGTTTCTGAAGCTGTCACAAATGCGATTATTCATGGATATGAGGAAAATCCGCATCAGAAAGTTATGCTTTCATGTGCAATTGATGGCGAACAAATTGAAATTATTATAAAAGACGAAGGCAAAGGAATAAGCGACATTGAAGAAGCTAAAGAGCCTCTCTTTACTTCAAAACCTGAGTGGGAACGTTCCGGTATGGGATTTACAATTATGGAAAATTTCATGGATAAGGTGGATGTCACTTCTGAACCGAATATTGGGACAACAATCCGTATGATGAAGCAGCTCACGTCAACTAGAGCTTTATGCAATTGAGGCGGATGCTACTATGAGTGATACTACAAAAGAACGCTTATCTGATCATAATGTCAAAGAACTGATTCGAAGAAGTCAAGCAGGTGACCAGGATGCACGGGATTTTTTAGTAGAAAAAAACACCCGATTGGTATGGTCGGTGGTGCAGCGTTACTTACGCAGGGGATATGATCAGGACGATCTTTACCAAATTGGCTGTATAGGCTTGCTCAAATCAATTGATAAATTTGACCTGAGTTATGATGTTCGTTTTTCAACATATGCTGTTCCTATGATTATTGGAGAAATTCAACGATTTATCCGTGATGACGGTACCGTTAAGGTCAGCCGGAGTTTGAAAGAATTGAACCATAAAGTCAGAGGGAAAAAAGAGGAATTAATGAAGATTTACGGACGATCCCCTACGGTGAATGAATTGGCTGAAGCTCTAGGAATGACGAGAGAGGAAATCGTCCAGGCGGAGGAAGTTGGGCGATCTCCACAATCTATATATGAAACGGTTTATGAAAATGAAGGAGATCCCATCACGCTTGTAGATCAAATCGCAGAAGAGGAAGATAACTGGTTCGATCAAATTACCTTGCAGGATGTATTAAGCAGGCTTGAAAAAAGGGAACGTCTGATTATCTACTTGCGTTACTATAAAGATCAAACCCAGACGGAAGTAGCCGAACGCTTAGGTATTTCCCAAGTGCAGGTTTCAAGGCTTGAGAAAAAAATATTGGCTGATATGAAACAGACTATGAATGATACGAGTTAAACTGCGTTCAATAAGAGCGCAGTTTTTTTATTGTGTGCAATTGTATGTTTTTTTCCAATCGCACACATAATAAGCGTAAGCCAAAGACAGGGAGGCGAAATTATGACGACTCCTGTTTATATCCGTATCAAACAATCGATTAATACAGCCCCTTTATCGACGATACGATTAGGAGATATAGCCCGTATTACTGGATCCAGACGTTATGAGACTGTGTTACCAAATACGGTTGTTCACAAGGTAAAAGCCGATGACCAAAACATAGTAGTTATTGATGGCTTCATGATTATTGAACAAGTTCTTTCTAAGTTTCCCCAGGTAGAAGTAGAACTGCTCGGTCCGAGCCAATGTGTGGTTCATATTGAAAAGCATAAAAAGCAGCCTTCTCTTTTACTGATTTCAGGAATTTGGCTGCTTCTTTTTATCGGAGCGGCTATGGCCATTATGAACTTTCATTATGACGTAAGCATGGAATCCGTACAGCAAAAACTTCATTTCATGCTGACTGGAGAAGAGAAAGAACACCCGTTATGGATTCAAGTTCCTTATTCTCTGGGACTTGGAATAGGGATGATCCTCTTCTTTAATCATTGGTTTCAGAAACGTTTTAACGAAGAACCCAGTCCTATGGAAGTAGAAATCTTCAATTATCAGCAAGATTTAGATCGGTACGTAGCTGTAAAAGAAAATAAGGTGGAAAAACAGGATGCAGATCATTGAAGCACTTATCGGACTTGCCTCAGGTATAGCTGTGGGGACTGGTTTCGTTGCTTTTTTAACTGTATTAGGGATTGTACCTCGATTAATGCAGCTTAGCCACTCAGAATCTAAGCTGCGCCTGTATGAGACAGCGGTAATTCTGGGAGTATTCTTTGGAATATACTTATCGTTTGGCGATGGCCCCATACAAGTCTCTATTATTGGTCTCGTCATATGGGGGCTTTTTCACGGAATCTTTATTGGAATGCTGGCAGCTGCATTAACAGAAGTATTGAATGTATTTCCACTTTTATTTAAAAGAGTTGGTGTAGATGGTTTCTTGTTTACTCTGCTTATGGCTCTCGTTCTAGGTAAAATTGCCGGATCACTTTTTCAGTGGCTGATTTTTGTTCGATAACCACTTATAAAATAAGGAGGTATATGCTTTGGACAAACAAAAACTTAACGAACAGAATTATGAGAAGGCGAGTAAAGCTTATCAACCTAAACCTCCTTATGTACTGAATGTAATTAAGGCGTTTATTGTCGGGGGTCTCATATGTGTGCTGGGAGAATTGCTGACAGAAATGTACGTTCATTGGTTTGATTACTCTGAAAAGGATGCGGGCAACCCGACTGTAGCTACGTTAATTCTTTTGTCTGCACTGGCTACAGGTTTCGGAGTTTACGATAAACTGGGACAGTTTGCAGGGGCGGGAACGGCTGTTCCAGTGACCGGATTTGCTAATTCAATTACATCTGCAGCGCTTGAGCATAAGAGTGAGGGGCTGGTTCTAGGTGTAGCCACAAACTTATTTAAACTGGCGGGATCTGTCATTGTGTTTGGAGTAGTAGCTGCTTATGTGCTAGGCATTTTACGTTATCTTTGGTCGCTTATTTTTTAGGAGGAATACACTATGGGAAAAACGGGCGTGCAATCATGGTCTTTTACTAATCCAGTTTATATCCAGTCTTCAGGTACCGCAGTAGGTCCTCTAGAAGGACAGGGACCACTCAGCAGCACTTTTGATCGTGTCCATGATGATCTTCACTGCGGAGAAGACAACTGGGAGCTGGCGGAGCGTCGGTTGATGATAGATGCTGTCCATTCCTGTCTTCAAAAAGCAGGAGCAGATGAATCAAGTGTGGATTTATTTTTAGCAGGAGATTTATTGAATCAAAACGTTACGGGCAACTATGTTGCCAGACAATTAGGCATCCCTCTGATTGGTATGTTCGGTGCCTGTTCTACCAGCATGGAAACCTTAGCTACAGCAGCAGCATTAGTAGAATCTGGTTACTCAAAACAGGCATTGGTGGCAGTAAGCTCACATAATGCTACGGCAGAAAGACAGTTTAGGTATCCAACTGAATATGGAGGACAAAAACCTAAGACGGCTACCTTTACGGTAACAGGAAGTGGAGCAGCGTTAGTATCCACGGCGCCCTCTCGCGTGAAAATTGAAGCAGCTACTATTGGTAAAGTCATGGATTACAAAATTAAAGATCCATTTGATATGGGCTCTGCTATGGCTCCCGCTGCGTGGGATACAATTAAAACGCATCTGGAAGATATGGGAAGAGTCCCAGAAGATTATGATGTCATTGCTACTGGGGATCTATCTTCAATAGGAACACCGATTCTACGTGATTTAATGAAACAGGATGGATATGACATTACACCTGTTCATAAGGATTGCGGTTTAATGGTTTATCATAGTGATCAGCCCGTGTTCAGCGGAGGGAGCGGATGTGCTTGCTCGGCCGTCGTTACTTATGGGAAATTACTGGATGATTTAAAGCTGGGTACTTATCAGCGGATATTGGTCGTTGCGACTGGAGCTTTAATGAGTCCAATGATGATACAACAGAAAGAATCCATCCCTGGTATCGCTCATGCTGTAGTTTTAACGAAAGGAGAAACCTCTTAATGAATTTTTTATGGGCCTTTGTAGTAGGGGGAGGAATCTGTGTGATTGGGCAGCTGTTACTTGACTTCGCGAAATTAACTCCTGCTCACGTCATGTCATCTTTCGTTGTAGCCGGTGCCGTGCTCGATGCGTTTGACTTATATGATAATTTGATTGAATTTGCTGGGGCCGGCGCCACGGTACCAATTACAAGTTTCGGTCATTCCCTTTTACATGGAGCTATGGAACAAGCGGATGAACACGGCATTATGGGCATAGCTATTGGGATTTTTGAGTTAACCTCAGCAGGTATAGCCTCAGCTATATTATTCGGTTTTATCGTAGCTGTCATTTTTAAACCGAAAGGATAGAAATTAATTAGGGAGGTGACATCTTTGAGCGAGCCGGGTAAAACACCAATTGTAATGAAACTAGAACAAAATCGTAAAGTAATGAATGAACGAGTGGGTGTCGATCAATCATTTGATATAGGTTTCCGAACGTTATACCTGCTAAACCATGAAATTAATCTTTACTACGTTACCGGATTATGTGAAACGCCTATTATTGTGGAACTGATGAG
This sequence comes from Halobacillus sp., assembly GCF_049282395.1. NCBI lineage: Bacteria > Bacillati > Bacillota > Bacilli > Caryophanales > Bacillaceae > Halobacillus > Halobacillus sp. Next base: position 16,110 of record NZ_JBAPTY010000060.1, read on the forward strand.
ACAGCTGTTTGAAATGAATGAATTTGAAAGTGACAGAGAGAAGCGCTCGGTTTTTCAGCATATCAAAGATGAGATCCCACACCAGCAAGTTGAAGTGGTTTCTTCAATTGAAAAATGTATAACTCAATTATTATCAGGATTAATTGTAATCTTCGTACAAGGCGAAACAGAAGCTTTCATCGTAGATGTTCGATCGTATCCTGGAAGAACACCAGAGGAACCCGACACGGAGAAAGTTATTCGCGGGTCGAGGGATGGTTATACAGAGAATATTATTGAAAATACCGCACTAACTAGAAGGCGAATTCGTGACGAACGTTTGAGGCATGAAATTATGCAAGTAGGAGAGCGTTCAAAAACAGATATCTGCTTGTCGTATATTCAGGATGTAGCAGACCCGGGACTTGTGAAGCTCATTAAGAAGGAAATAAAAAATATTAAGATTGATGGGCTATCCATGGCTGACAAAACGCTTGAAGAATTTCTCGTTCATCAAGGGTGGAACCCTTTTCCGCTCGTAAGATACTCGGAAAGACCAGATGTTACAGCCGCTCACTTATTTGAAGGGCATGTCGTAATTATGGTGGATACGTCCCCGAGCATGATCATTACTCCAACTACTTATTTTCATCATGTCCAGCACGCAGAAGAATTCCGCCAATCACCGGCTGTAGGCACGTTCGTAAGGTGGGTTCGTTTTTTTGGAATATTTGCTTCTGTATTTTTGCTCCCTCTTTGGATGCTATTTGTTATGCAGCCGGACTTATTACCTGAGCAGCTATCATTTATTGGGCCTAATGAAGAAAGTACGATGCCAGTAATCATACAAATTTTATTAGCGGATTTAGGACTCGAGATGCTCAGAATTGCAGCCATCCATACGCCTACGCCTTTATCCACGGCAATGGGTTTAATTGCTGCCGTATTAATAGGACAAATTGCTATTGATGTCGGGATGTTTGTACCCGAAGTGATTTTATATGTCGCTGTCAGTGCTATAGGCTCATACGCTACTCCCAGCTACGAGCTTTCTGTCGCGAATAAAATGTCCCGCGTCCTGCTTGTCATATTTGTCGCTATATTTGGTATAAAAGGATTTATGATTGGTATGACTCTGTACATTGTTATACTTGCTCATACTAAATCTCTAAACACGCCTTACCTCTGGCCGTTCCTTCCATTTAACGCTAAAGCAGCTCTTCAGATTGTTTTACGGATGTCTATGCCTTCATTGAAAGTAAGACCGAGCATTGTTCATCCCCAGAATAATCAGAGGCAAAGGTCTTAATTATATTGCCGGTTCTTTATCAATGTGATAAATTAAAATAAATCAACTTGAGAGATGTTCCTTTTATGAAGGAGCATTTTCTTTTTAAGAGCTACAAAAGGCGGTGGTTTTTTATGAATTACGAAACAGATCAGCGAGGAGCGCTGCTGATCGGCGGCATTCCGGCCAAAGACTTAGCCGATCAGTATGGAACTCCATTATATGTATATGACGTGGGTAAAATACGATCAAATGCCAGGGCATTTGTAAGCACCTTTCAGGATTATGACATACCTGCACAGGTAGCTTATGCGAGTAAGGCGTTTTCATCAATCGCTATGCTTGAAGTGGCTCATCAAGAAGGATTAAGTCTTGATGTGGTATCAGAAGGAGAACTTCATACGGCTCTGGAGTCTGGCTTTCCTGCTGAAAAGATTCACATGCATGGAAATAATAAAAGTATTCAGGAACTGGAAATGGCGGTTGAGAATCATATAGGCTGTATCGTGGTTGATAACTTCTATGAAATTGAACTGCTGCATGCTATTCTACAAGAACAGCAAAAGGAAATGGACGTTCTGCTTCGTGTAACTCCAGGAATAGAAGCCCATACCCATGATTACATCCTGACTGGTCAGGAGGATTCAAAATTTGGGTTTGATTTGTCCAGTGGACAAGCAGAAGAAGCCTTTCTAAAAGTTAGTGAAGCAAGTCGAATAAACATGAAGGGGCTCCACTGCCACATTGGTTCGCAAATATTTGAAACAAGTGGATTTGAAATGGCGGCCCGTAAACTTTTTTCAGCTCTGAATGATTGGTCTGAAAAGTATGACTATCAAGCTTCCGTCTTAAATTTAGGGGGAGGATTTGGTATTCAATATACAGAAGAAGACCGTCCGTTAGATCTGGACCAATATGCACACTCCTTAATAAAGGAAGTAAAGGAGCTTTCTGACCGTTACAATTATCCTATTCCTGAAATTTGGATAGAACCAGGCAGGGCAATTGTAGGGGAAGCTGGAATTACTTTATATACAGTTGGATCTATTAAAGATGTGCCTGGAATTAGAACTTATGTTTCCGTGGATGGAGGAATGACAGACAATATCCGTCCAGCACTTTATCAAGCTAAGTACGAAGCTGTTTTAGCTAATAAAATGAAGGAACAAAGTCATCAAGAATATGCCATTGCTGGAAAATGCTGTGAATCAGGAGATATGCTGATTTGGGAGACTGACCTTCCGAAAGTCGAACATAAGGATTTACTTGCAGTTTTTAGTACGGGAGCGTATGGTTATTCTATGGCAAACAATTACAATCGCTTTCAAAAGCCAGCTGTTGTTTTTGTTGAGAATGGCAATCATCAGTTGGTTGTCCGAAGAGAAAGTTATCAGGAAATGACAAGGTTAGATTTATCTTATTTGCACAGAGAGGGGTAGAAAGATATGAAACAAGCAACAATTGAATTTGAAAATGGAGAAAAAATGCTAATAGAATTATATGATGAGGCAGCTCCTGGAACGGTAGAAAACTTTGAAAAACTTGCGAATAGTGAATTTTACGATGGATTGACCTTCCACCGTGTAATTCCCGATTTCGTTATACAAGGCGGAGATCCTAATGGAAATGGAACGGGAGGCCCTGGATATACGATCAAATGTGAAACAGAAGGTAATCCTCATAAACATAAGAGAGGTACTCTATCCATGGCTCATGCGGGTAAAGATACAGGAGGAAGTCAATTCTTTGTCTGCCACTCTCCACAACCGCACTTAGATGGACGTCATACAGTATTTGGACAGGTGATTGAAGGTGTCGATACAGTAGACCGTGTTCGTCCTGGTGATGTAATGCACAAGGTTAGAGTCGAAGACAAGTAATCGAATAAAGGAAGACATTCATGGTTCTCAATGTTTTTCTCCTGCTCTTCTTAATAGCTCCACTTGGTCTATTTATACATGAGATGGGTCATGTACTGTTCGCCATGATTTTTCGTGCTGAAAAATCCTATATTATAATAGGAGCAGGCAGGCTGATATACAAATTCCGTGTTGGAAAATTGCAAGTGTATATTCGTTTATTTTTCTTTAACGGCGGGCACTCAATTAATGAGAAGACTCCATCTTTTTCGTTTAAAGAGAAAGCCTGGATAAGTATGGGTGGCCCTCTGTTAAACGGAGTGGTGGCTTCTCTTCTTTTTCTGCGTCCAGTGACAGAGCAGCCGGAAGTATTCTTTTATTTCTGCTTGTTCAACGGATATCTTGCCATAACGAATAGCTTTCCCTTTTATATCAAAGGTATAAAATCAGATGGTTACCGTTTCTTTCAATACTTTAGGTCGGCCAAGTCTTAGAGGGTTGTTACAAAGGGTTGCATCTTCAAGTGAATTTGTTATTCTATATTTTGTATGTGAAACCAAACACTCCGGGGGAAGCTGAATGAGAAAGAAGAATTGGACACTGTTTATTTTTTTGCTTGTACTAGGATTTGCCTGGGGCATCTACTACTGGTTTGGAATTGTGCAGTAGCTATTGCTGGTGAGAAAACTCTTGCAGCTTTATAGGATTAGCGTCGCCGTTCTAAAGAATAGATTAAGAAAAGTTATTTTCATAATTGAGGGGTAACTATGTTAATTCGATATAAAAAATCATTTGAAAAGATTGCAATGGGTCTCTTGTCCTTTATGCCTGAGGTATCAGATCTGAAAATGCTTCAAGGAATCATAAAAGAATATGAGACGAATGAAAATTGGAATTTATTCTTATGGAAAGAAGAAGATATTCTTGGGACCATTGGAATTCGAGTGGAAGGTCGGAAAGTGGTAATTCAGCATGTATCTGTAAACCCATCCCACAGAAACTCAGGTATTGGCAGACAAATGATCCGACGTATTCAAGAGAATTTCGGCAGTCAGTACGAAATTTGTGCAGATGAAGCTACGGAGTCATTTGTGGTAAAGTGTGAAACACAAAGACCTTCTTCACAAGTATAGGAAAGGAGATGTCCATAGACATCTCCTTTATTTGTGGTCACTTTTATTTTTTTCTTAATTTATGTTTGTGAATTAAATAGTTATTTTGTAAATTACTCGGGCTTCCATAAGCTACATTCCATTTTGTGCATAAGATTTGAACCTCTTCCATCAACTTTTCATCTTTAATAGGAAGGTTCATACTCTTGTAAGAATAACCTTTCTCGATTTGTGTTTTCATTTCTTCTAATTTATTGGATAATAAAGAAAAAGAGATACCTACATTTTCGATATGATAAAAGTTAGGTTCAAGCTTTTCTAAGCATCTATTTATAAGGGTAAGTGCTCCTCGAAGATTACCCCTTCGGTAATGGTATAGACAAACGGCAATTTGTATGAGTAAAACCCAAACAGAGAGGCGGTTCTTGGGTTCAACTAATTTCCAATGTTCTTCCAGCACTTCATGGCATTCAAAATAATCTCTCGTTCCATGAAAATGAGCTAAAAACTCTATATACTTCTCAGGGTACATACAGGATACCTCCGCAAATTTTCACTTCAATAATTATTGTAAACGACCAATGAACAGAACCACAAGCCGTAGTGTACAATTCACTTACTTAACATTTTTTGATACGATGATAATCGGCAATTGATAATAACAAAGGAAGAATACGATGACTAAAAGCTATCAAGTTAAAGTAGATGGATTTGAAGGACCGCTGGATCTTCTTTTGCATCTAGTGAATCGTTACGAAATCGATATCTATGATATCCCAGTTTCTAAAATAACCGATCAGTATATGAATTATATTCATACGATGAGAGAATTGGAGTTAGACCTTGCGAGTGAATACTTAGTTATGGCTGCTTCGCTGCTTGCCATAAAGAGTCAAATGCTACTGCCTAATCCAACCCTTGAGGAAGTAGATGACGAAGGCTTAGAAGAAGATCCTCGTGAAGATCTTATGAGAAAGCTGATTGAATACCGTAAATATAAACAGGCAGCTGAAGGGTTAAAAGAAAAAGAAGTTGAAGCAAATAGAATATACACCCGCCCTCCTATGCGCCAGGAAGAAGTTCAAGGAGAGGCCCCTGCTATTAAGCCAGGGGAGGCGTCTATCTATGATATGATTCATGCTATGAGTAAAATGCTTTCCAGAAGCAATGCAAATGAACAAGTTCAAGAAACCAAAATAAAAAGGGATGAAGTCCCAATTCAAATGAGAATGGAAGAAATTTTGACTCAAGTTGATTTGCAAGAAGGTGGAACCTCCTTTTATCAGTTATTTAAAAAACGATCCCGCCCGCACATAGTCGTTACCTTCATGGCGATCTTGGAATTGATGAAAAGTAATGACATCGTTTGTGTGCAGCAGCAGCACTTTGAAGAATTAATTGTATTTAAAATGGAGGATGCCCCATGGAGTTAGAAGAATACAAAGCCATCGTAGAAGGGCTATTGTTCGCCGCCGGTGATGAAGGCTTAACCCACAAAAAAATAGGTACCCTTCTCGAAATAAGCCAAAAAGAGTTAAATGATATATTAGAAGATCTAAAACAGGATTACCAGAGTGCTCACAGAGGCATTACTATCATGGACTCCCATGGGGTTCTGCATCTGACCACTAAACCTGAACATGCCTCTTATTATAAGCGGCTGATAGATTCGCCGGGGAATACTCGCCTCTCCCAGGCCGCTCTTGAAACACTTGCTATTGTTGCTTATCAGCAGCCTATTACCAGGATAGAAATTGATGATCTTAGAGGGGTAAAAAGTGATCGAGCAGTGCAGACCCTTGTTACCAGAGGGTTAATTGAAGAAAAAGGAAGAAAAGAAGCTATAGGCCGTCCTGTACTCTTTGGTACGACGAAGGATTTCTTAATATATTTCGGGCTTACCTCATTAAGTGAGCTACCGCCGCTTTCAGAACTTAAGGAAGCAGAAAATTTAGAGGAAGAAGCAGACCTTTTCTTTGGTAATTTTACTGCAACAGATGAGTAGAATATTAATTTATGAGAAAAGAGGCAGATCTATATTAAGCTGCCTTTGGCTGTTGAGTAAACAGTTTAAAATAATTATGCGTACCTAAGCGGTTTCAGCTCTAAATTCCATAGAGATGAAGCCGCATTTTTATAGGTTCAGTCTCGTAAATATAAAATGCCTATATTTATTCAACTATCGCATGAAAATAATTAAAAGTAGTTATTCATGCTTAAAAAGATTTTTTAATAACCTTGCCTAAACGTATGGATAAATTCCCCTGCCAGCACCCTCCTAATATCGTAACGGACCCGATTTATCTCGAAATCGAGTCTTACACAATCCGGCCCATTGTGTAGTAAGCCTCTTATGAAAAATCAGCAATAACTTTAACAAAACCATCGTAAAAAAAGGGAAAGAAAACTCCTTGTTCAGTCCACTAGCTTAGGAAGATTGATTATTAGTAACAGGAGGCAGTACTCATAAGCTTGTACCGGAAAGCATAAGGTAAATCAAATGACGAAAACAGGGAGGTCCCCCGGTGAAAAAGTGTATATTATCTTCTTTATGGTTAGCAATGGTTATATCACTTCTTATAATTAAACCAGTCCAGGCAAATCCAAACTTATCCGTTTCTGCTGAGCATGCGGTATTACTAGATTCTGAGTCAGGCCGCGTTTTATACGAAAAAGATGCTTATGAGGCGTCCCTGATCGCTAGTACGACTAAAATCATGACTGCTATTATAGCAATTGAATCAGGGAAGATGGAAGAAAAAGTAAAAGTGAGCAGTAGAGCGGTACATACAGAAGGTTCTTCGATTTATTTAACCGAGAATGAGAAGATACCTCTTAAGGATTTAGTCTATGGTTTAATGCTGCGTTCCGGGAACGACTCAGCTGTGGCGATTGCTGAGCATGTAGGCGGAAGTGTGGAAGGTTTCACACAAATGATGAATGAGAAGGCTCTGTGGCTCGGTATGAATAACAGCAACTTTGAGAATCCTCACGGCTTGGACGGGGAGAAGCACTTATCAAGTGCTTATGACCTTGCCTTATTAATGGCTTACTCCATGAAAAATGAAACGTTTAGAGAAATTACCGGAAGCGAATCTTTTCGGTCTGAAAACAGAGACTATGCCTGGATGAACAAAAATAAATTATTGACTAAATACTATGCACCTGCAAATGGAGGGAAAACTGGATACACAAAGAAAGCAGGCCGTACCCTGGTGAGCAGTGCCGAGAAAGAAGGCATGGAATTAATTGCTGTTACTTTAAATGCACCAGATGATTGGAATGATCATCAACGTATGTTTGAATGGGGATTTAAAAACTTTGAGTCGGTCAAACTTCAATCCGAGGGGACCGTTGAGACAAATGGGCAGAGCTATTACTTACCACGTGATATTTACTTTCCTCTAACTGCCGCAGAAAAGGAAAACGTAAAAGCAACATTCTATCGATATAATGGAGTAGAGCAGGAAAATATGGCGGGTATGCGTCAATTTAAGGCGGGAGAAATTCCGCTCGTACAAGCCTCTGTATGGCATGAAAGGCCAAAACGTTCCCTGATATCCGGAATGAAAAGCTTTCTTGGTAAGATCACGGGGGTGGTGCCGTGGTCAACTTAATCTGGGCCCTGTTAGCTATTATAGGAATTGTTTATGCAGCCTTCAATGGAACGATGGAGGCTGTGAACAAAGCGATTTTTTCTACCCTGGACGAAGCTGTAATGATCGCGCTGAGCCTTGCCGGAGTTCTTATTTTTTGGCTGGGACTCATGAAAATCGCGGAAGAGGCAGGACTGTTGAACGGATTGGCTAAAATATTCAGACCCTTTGTAAGAAAAATTTTTCCTGATATTCCTGAAAACGATCCAGCTCTTGGTTACATTCTTTCAAATATGACAGCTAACATGTTCGGTCTGGGCAATGCAGCCACCCCTATGGGGCTGAAAGCAATGAATGAACTTAAGAGGTTGTCGAACTCTCAAGAAGCCAGCCGGTCCATGATTACATTACTAGCTATAAACACATCTTCTCTTACATTAATTCCTACCACTGTTATTGCCATTCGCATGAAGTACGGTTCAGATGATCCAACCAGCATTGTAGGTGCCACTATTCTGGCCACTATCATTTCGACCTGTGCTGCTCTGATAATTGATCGGTATTTCTATTATCGTAGAAAAAGGTTGAGGAGACCATGATCAGCATATGGTTAATCCCGGGGATTATATTAATCGTACTTGTTACAGCAACCTTAAAAAATGTCCCTGCTTATGAAGTATTTGTAGAAGGCAGTAAAGAAGGGATTCAAATTGCTATTACTTTACTTCCCTTTTTATTAGGCATGATGGTGTCAATCGCTATTTTTCAAGCTTCCGGAGCTATGGGAGCTATTTTACACCTCTTTGAACCTGTCACAAGGGCTGTAGGGTTTCCTGAAGAAATCCTCCCTTTGGCATTTATTCGTCCTATTTCGGGTACAGCCGCTTTAAGCATGACCACCGAGCTCATTCGAACATACGGCCCGGATTCATTTATCGGATACCTGGCCTCAGTCATGCAGGGGAGCACGGATACGACATTATATATCATTACGGTATATTTTGGAGCTGTAGGAATTAAAAAAATGGGAGATGCTTTAAAGGTTGGACTATTGGCCGATCTGGTTGGTATAATAGCTTCTGTAATAGTTGTAGTCATCCTATTTAGTTGATAGGATGACTTTTTGTGCAAATATGGCTATAATGTGTATAATGTTAAGGAGCTGACAAGCCGCGCTGGAGTACCTCAGCGTGGCTTCCTGTTGTGTATAGATTAAAGAGTGAAAAGGTTGGTGACCAGGGATGGCTGAAATGGAAAGACTGCAGAAAGTGATCGCCCATGCAGGTGTAGCTTCTCGTAGAAAAGCAGAACAAATGATTATAGATGGTAAGGTTAAAGTTAATGGTGAAGTAGTTAAAGAACTTGGAACAAAAGTGAGCTCGAATGATGATGTTGAGGTAGAAGGGGTACCGATCGTGAAAGAGGCACCTGTTTATTACTTGCTCTATAAACCGCGTGGCGTGATTTCAAGTGTAAGCGATGATAAAGGCCGTAAAGTTGTTACGGATTATCTGCCAGAAGTGGATGAGAGGATCTTTCCAATCGGCAGGCTTGATTATGATACCTCCGGCTTGCTTCTTTTAACAAATGACGGCGAATTCGCCAACCTTCTTATGCATCCAAAGCATGAAGTTGATAAAGTATATATTGCGAAAACAAAAGGGATTCCTTCACGTGAACAGCTGCAGCAATTAAAAAAGGGAATTAATATTGATGGAGAGTACTTAAAGGCTGTGCACGCCAAGATTAATTCTTCTGATCCGAAAAAAAACAGTGCGATTATCCAGGTTATACTTCATGAAGGAAAAAATCGTCAAGTTCGCCGGATGTTCGAAGCTCTTGGCTATCCTGTCGACAAACTTAAGCGTGAGAGATACGGCACGCTTGATTTACATGGAATGAACGCTGGAGACTCTCGTCCATTAAAACCTCATGAAGTTAAGCAGCTTCGCCAGCTTGCAGAAAAAAATGTTGAATAACGTTCAAATTTTCCGTTTCCAATCAATGTTATAATGAGTTGGGAGTGAATGATATGAAGGAACAGACACTAAAGAAAAAAAGAAAAAGGCTTGTTTTTCGTACGGTTATTCTTGCGGTAATGGCTGGATTGGTTATATTTGCTCTTATTTCTAATGCAAAAGAAGAGAAGTCCGTTATTGCTCAAGGAGAACAAGCTCCTAACTTTCAATTGCAAAAATTCGGAAGTGATGGGGAGACAATGGCCTTAGATGATTTAAAAGGTAAAGGAGTTATGGTCAATTTCTGGGCAACGTATTGTGGCCCCTGTAAGGATGAAATGCCTTATATGGAAGAATTATATCCCGAATTTAAAGAAAAAGGGGTGGAAATTCTTGCGGTTAACCTCGATTCCACTGAATTAGTCGTACAGAATTTTATAGACCAATATAATTTAAGTTTTCCGGTTTTACAAGATAAAAATGGTCAGGTTATGGATTTATATAACGTTAGCAATCTGCCTGCGACATTATTCATCAACTCTGATGGTGAAATTGTAGAGAAAGTAATTGGCCCACTTACTTTAAGTAAATTGGAAGGCCACTTACAGAAAATTGTACCTGAGGAGTAGAGTTTACTTGATATTGTGAGGTTTTAATATGAACGAAATAACATGTGAGTGCGGCCATGTGAACCCTGAAGGCACGGTTCTTTGTGAAGCGTGTGGTAAACCTATTGAAGGAAATCAGCATATCAATGGCAATGAAGACAAAAAGCTTCTAAACATGCGGTACGATGGCAGCGCCCGGCGGTCTCAAACTTATAACCGCACGATTGTGGACAAAATCTGGAATTTCTTTTCTTCTGTGAAGGTGGGCGTGTGGCTGATTGTTCTTACGTTAATTGCTTCAGCAGTAGGTACTATTCTCCCCCAGGAAATGTACATACCTCCAAACGTAGATCCAGCTTCACACTATCGAGATCAGTATGGGCTGTTTGGACAAATCTATTACCAGCTTGGTTTTCATAATTTATTTAGTTCATGGTGGTATATGTTGTTAATTGCCATGATCGGTATTTCAATTGTAATTGCCAGTATCGACCGATTTTTTCCTCTTTATAAGACATTAAAAAAACAAAAGCCCAAGCGTCATGAATTGTTCATGAAAAAGCAACGTGTTTTTGGTGTAACAGAGGCAGATCAGGTAGACCTGGAGCTTTACAAAAAGAATTTAAAAAAGCGCAGGTTTAAAATTTATGAGCAGGATGGACACATCCTTGCTGAAAAAAACCGCTTTGCCCGCTGGGGGCCATATGTAAACCATATAGGATTAATTATATTTTTAGTAGGGTCGCTGCTTCGGTTTGTCCCGGCATTTTACATTGACGATTTTATATGGGTACGTGAAGGTGAAACTACTATGATTCCAGGAACGGAAGGCAAATATTATATAAAGAACAAAGACTTTATCCTGGAAACTTATAATGAGGACGATGAAACGGATGCTCGGTTTAAAGAAGCGATTCAGAAACAAGGGGGACCTATTCCGAAAACGTTTCAGACTAACGCAGTCATATATGAACGAACGGATGAGATTATCCCTGGTAAGGAACCAGAATTAGCAGAACTGAAAGATACACAGGCAAAAATGAACCATCCGATCAAATTTGATGATTTTGCTCTTTATCAAGCCAGTTATCAGTTAAATGAGTTTAAAGAAATGACTTTTAAAATTCATGACAAAGAAAATGAAGATACAAATTATGGAGAGTTTACCGTAGATTTGTCCGACCCTAAGAATGAATATACTCTCGATAGCGGCTATCGTGTAGAGATAAATAATTATTTCCCTGAATATGAAATGCAGGAAGGAGCCCCTGTATCTGTCTCCAAATATCCAAAGAATCCTGCTTTCGTCTTTAATCTTTATCCTCCTGATTCCCAAGAAGCAGAAACTAGCTTTCTAGGAATCGGTGCCAATGTGGATGCTAGTGGAGAAAACGACTATAAGATCGGTCTTGTCAATTTTGACGTCCGTGACGTAACAGGACTTACGGTTAAGAAAGACCATACGCTTCCGATTATTGCGTTAGGTGGTGCCATTTTTATGCTAGGTGTTATCCTGGGAATGTATTGGAATCATCGGAGAATCTGGCTTCAGCCTAAAGAAAATGGAGTCTGGATTGCCGGGCACACGAATAAGAACTGGTATGCTCTTAGGCAGGAGATAAACAAAGTAATTTCTGGAACTCACATTCAGGAGCCCCTGGATCAGTATGAAAAGAAAGAATAGAATTTATTAGTGTTTGAGGAGGATAAAAAATGGGAGATTTAAGTGCAATTAGTGGAAATTTACTATATGCTGCTTTTTTCCTTTATTTGATCGCAACTTTTTTCTTTGGGGCAACGATCCGGGATAAAAAGAGAGCGAAAAGCAGAACTGCAGGGAATATAGGAATATCTATTACTATACTGGGTTTTATAACTCAAGTGGGTTACTTCATAACAAGGTGGATTGCAAGTCACCATGCACCAGTTAGTAACTTATTTGAATACACTACGTTCTTTGGAATGATGCTCGTATTTGCATTCATAGTCCTGTATTTTATTTACAGAGTGGATCTGCTTGGTCTTTTTGCATTGCCAATCGCTTTACTGATCATCGCTTTTGCGAGCATGTTTCCGACTGAAATTTCTCCATTAGTACCATCTTTGCAATCACACTGGCTCTATATTCACGTCACGACAGCTTCACTTGGCCAGGCTATATTATCAGTCAGCTTTGTGGCGGGATTGATTTACTTAATTTCCCAGATTGATCAGTCCAAATCAAATAAGCACACCTCGTGGCTCGAGTTCGTCATTTATACAATAGCTGCTGTGGTTGCTTTCATCGTTCTATCATCCACCTTTAGCGCCTTGAATCATCAAACAGTTTTTCAAGCGCCAATTGAAGGTCAGCAGACGGAAATTACTTACCAGATGCCTGCCTTTATCGGACCGGCAGATGGAGATTTAGTTACAGAGGAAGCTATGCATCCCCTGATTGAAGCGCCGGAATGGATGCGCGGGGAGGATGCAGCTGTTAAGCTAAATACCTTTATTCTATCCTTACTTGGCGGTCTCATAATCTATGGAGTATCAAGACTCTTGATGAGAAAAAGAGTGGGTGCATTTTTACAGCCTATGCTTAGAAAAAGAGTAAATCCAGAACTGGTCGATGAAGTTTCCTACCGTGCCGTCGCCATCGGTTTCCCTGTATTTACTTTAGGTGCTCTTATTTTTGCCATGATTTGGGCTCAGCAAGCATGGGATCGCTTCTGGGGATGGGACCCTAAAGAAGTGTGGGCTTTGATCACCTTCTTTTTCTATGCAGCCTATTTACACTTGCGGCTTTCAAGAGGTTGGCAGGGAATGAGGTCGGCCTGGCTTGCCGTTGGTGGTTTTGGAATTATCATGTTTAACTTAATTGCGGTAAATTTGGTGATTTCTGGACTTCACTCCTATGCATGATTTATTCTTAAAGGCAGGAAGGGTTTTTTACCCCCCTGCCATTTTTATTTATGAAATGTAATAATTAGTATTAATTAAGGGTGGTTAGACTTATGGAACAAGAAGCCAGAATATTAGTAGTAGATGATGAAGATCGTATTCGACGTTTGATCCGCATGTACTTAGAAAGAGAAAATTATATTATTGATGAAGCAGAAGATGGAGACGAAGCTTTAAAAAAAGCAATCGATGTGGATTACGATGTTATTCTGCTCGACTTGATGCTCCCGGGGATGGACGGTATAGAAGTTTGTAAAGAGCTTCGGGAAAAGAAAGCAACTCCAGTCATTATGCTAACGGCCAAAGGGGAAGAAGCAAATCGTGTGCAAGGCTTTGAAGTGGGGACTGATGATTATATTGTGAAACCATTTAGTCCCAGGGAAGTGGTTTTAAGGGTGAAAGCTCTGCTACGCCGGTCTTCCTCTACTAAATTTTTGGAAACGGATACTTCTGCAAGAAATGTCCTGGTGTTTCCGCACATGACCATCGATAATGATGCTCACCGTGTAACAGCCGAAGGAAAAGAAGTAGCATTAACTCCTAAGGAGTATGAGCTCCTTAATTACATGGCTCAGTCACCTGACAAAGTTTTTCATAGAGAACAGCTTCTTAAAGAAGTTTGGCAATATGAATTTTTTGGTGACCTCAGAACCGTGGATACGCATGTGAAGAGATTAAGAGAGAAGCTGAGTAAAGTTTCCTCTGATGCTGCGGGTATGATCGTTACAGTATGGGGTATTGGCTATAAGTTCGAGGTAAGTGGAGAATAATGTTCTGGCGCAGTGTAGTAGGTAAACTGTGGTTTACTATATTATTCCTAGTATGCTTTGTCCTGTTTATTCTAACGGTGTTGTTATTAGAATTTTTTCAGAACTATCATATTCAACAAGCGGAAAGTCAATTACTTCAGACTGCTTCTAAAATTACAGAGGTAGTTGAAAGGTATGAAGATAGAAACCTGCTTCTTTCTACTACGGCACTTGTTAAAAATCCTGCGAGCCGGGCGTTGATCACTTATGGACCTGATGAAGTCATTGTAAGTGATAGCGAATCACAGGCGCTCCCTAAAATGACTTACAATTGGATCTCGTCCGATAACGATTTATCCAAAGTCATAAGTGAAGGACGCGATGTGAAAAAGGTTACAGAAATAAAGGAATTTGATACAGAGGTTATGGTGGTGGGAACTCCTTTAACGGAAAGAAATGGAGCCGTTTTTGTTTATCAATCTCTGGATACGATAGAGGAAACTTCTGAACAGACCACCAAGATTATTTTCCTTGGAGCAGGGATTGCTATTATATTGACTACGATCTTTGCTTTTTTCTTATCTACTCGTATTACTTCTCCCCTAATCAAGATGCGGGAAGGGGCCCTTGAACTTGCTAAAGGGGAATTTAACACGAAGATTCCTATTTTAACTCATGATGAAATAGGCGAGCTTGCTATGGCTTTCAACCGCATGGGACGTCAGCTTAAATTTCATATTAACGCCCTAAATCAGGAGAAAGAACAGCTTTCAGGCATATTGCGCTCGATGGCAGATGGAGTTATTACCATCAATCGTGAAGGAGAAGTTCTCATTACCAACCCTCCAGCCCAGCAGTATTTGGAAGCTGACAAGTTTGAGAACGATGAAGAAGGTACATTGAATCCAAGTAATTTGCCGGCTCCTCTTTATGAACTATTTGATGAAGTGATATCCAAAGAACAGGAAGCGATGACTGAAGTATCTTTGCAAGGCCGCTCCTGGGTCATTATTATGACTCCATTATACGATAAAGATACTATTAGAGGTGCGGTTGCTGTCTTACGAGATATGACAGACGAGCGCAGACTGGATAAACTTCGCAAAGATTTTATTGCCAATGTTTCCCATGAATTACGAACTCCTATTTCGATGCTTCAAGGGTACAGTGAAGCAATAGTAGATGATGTTGCGGAGAGTAAAGAAGATAAAAATGAACTAGCCCAGATCATCCACGATGAATCATTGCGAATTGGTCGCCTGGTCAATGAATTATTGGATTTAGCCCGAATGGAAGCGGGTCATATAAATTTATATGTGGAATCCGTAGAATTAGCTCCTTATATGGACAAGATCGAACGGAAGTTTCAAGGACTTTCTAAGGAACGCCAGGTGAGCTTAACCATAAATGTAGATCCAAATCTAGAATGGCTTTATTTTGATGCTGATCGGATAGAGCAAGTCTTTACAAATCTTATTGATAATGCCATTCGACATACAAGTGAACATGGATCCGTGAACGTAATTATTGAGGATGGAGGACATGAATGGATGGCATCTGTACATGATTCTGGTCAAGGAATTTCCGAAGATGATCTTCCTTTTGTATTCGAACGGTTCTATAAGGCAGACAAATCAAGAAAAAGAGAAGCATCTAAGCATAAAAAAGGAACGGGTCTGGGACTGGCTATTGCTAAAAATATTGTGGAAGCCCATAATGGAATGATCAGTGTGCACAGTAAGGTAGAAGAGGGGACCACTTTTTCTTTCAGGATCCCAAAGAAGATAGATTCTCCAGATAGCTAGTTGCTAAATGTCGAAATGTGAGTTAATCTAGTAATGGATAAAATAACTTTATATTGAGTGGATTCAGGTGCCTGAAAGGGCTTAAAATGGGAACCCGGTTAAAGGCCGGGACTGTCCTCGCAACTGTATGTGAAGACGAAAAGGAAGTTCCACTGTGCAAATGCACGGGAAGGGTCCTTAGTAGGATGACGCACAAGTCAGTAGACCTGCCTGATCCCAGTGTTTCAAAGCTTCGGGGATTGAGCGTTTGAGACAACCGATCGGTTCTATGTAAATAGATTAACTAACCCATCTGGTTTGTCTTAAGCTTGCCTTTGAACGAAGGCAAGCTTTTTTTGATGGATACATAGTGTGGCAGGTTGTCCATTCGTCCTTTCTAAAAAGCTATTATTAAAAAGTGAGAGGATGGAAACAAGATGAACAAACTTTATACCTTATTGCTGGCGATCTTATTAACGGCAGGTACTCTGAGTGGGTGCGGAACCCAGACCGAAGAGAAAGCTAATGCTGGTCAAGAAGAAGAAAAACAGGAAGTCAGTGTCCAAGTAGAGATCTCCAAAAATAATGGGGAGGAAACCTTAGCTGATAAAGAAATTTCCGTAGAGGAAGGCACTACCCTATTAAAGGTGATGGAAGACAATTTTGAAGTAGAACAAAGCGAAGGATATATAAATAGTATTGAAGGAATAGCAGGAAATCAAGAAAAGAAAATGGCGTGGATGTACACAATTAATGGGGAGGAAGCCCAGGTTGGAGCCAACGAATATGAAGTAAAGCAAGGCGATATGATTGTATTTGATTATCATTCGTGGGAATGATGAAACATGAATATTTATAAAATTACTCTAATTGCCATGCTTGCCTCATTAGCGGTTGCAGGAAGAATTGCTTTAAGCCATGTTCCTAATGTACAGCCGGTTACGGCCATCATCATTTTGACAGGATTTTGGATGGGTCCCGCTGCAGGTCTTATGATGGCATTCTTAACCACTGTTGTTTCCAATATGCTGCTTGGCATGGGGTACTGGACTATATGGCAGGTAGTTGCATGGTCAATCATCGGTTTGCTTGCCGGCATAATTGGAAAATTCAAACCTGAATTTCCTACCTGGGGCCTTACCATATATGGGTTTCTGTCAGGTATATTTTTCGGGGTGGTTATCTCCCTTACAATGCGATCCATTGGTCAGCCATTCTGGGCTTATTATTTGGCGGGATTGCCATACGATATAAATCATGCTATTTCAAATGTTATATTCATTTTAATTCTTTCTCCCGTTTTAAGCACCTTATTTAGACGGTATAAGAAGAGAAATGGATTAACTGGAAAAACACCATATGTTGGAACAACCAATTATCGTTCTTAAAAACACAGAATGCCGGGGGCCCCTGGTACCTGTGTTTTTTCTTTTTATTTTATTAGCTCTGCTACACTTGCTGGGTGAATTACAGTAAAGCTCACGCTACTAAGACTCAGTTTCGAGATAGTTGGGGCCGTTGCAAACAATAGATGAGGGCGGCTACGGAAACAACTCGTCTTGTTCCATCACCCAGACATTCGAGACATAAGCCGCTCATCAACGTATTGAAAAACCACAATTCTTTTAATGGGCGGCTTATGCTGGTCGTGTCTTTCGGGGTGATTCCACATTTGAACACTTTCCTGCGGCTCTACACGATGTAGGGTCGATCGACGTTGCGTCGTGCATGGCCGGAAAGCGAAATCATCCCCCGAAGGACTGTCCTCTTAGCTTTAATATCTCGAAACTGAGTCTTAAACAAACGGGAGCTTATCTATAATAAGC
>NZ_JBAPTY010000061.1:0-3250 GCF_049282395.1 Halobacillus sp.
TGCCAGCAGCGAGACCATCTGCTTTTACGACAATCGGTGCGCCTTTTTCTTTAATATATGCAACAGCAGGCTCAGCTTCCGTGAAGGTCTGATAGGAAGCGGTAGGAATCTCATACTGCTCCATGATCTGTTTCGCGAAATGTTTGCTTCCTTCGATTAATGCGGCTTGTTGATTAGGTCCGAAAACCTTTAAGCCTGCTTCCTGAAAGGCATCGACGACCCCTTCAAGCAGCGGATTTTCAGGACCGACCACCGTCAGGTCAACTTCGTTTTCTTTAGCAAAACGCACTAACCCCTCCTGATCGGTTTCCGGTATAGCTACACGCTCAGCCAATTCTTCCATACCAGCATTTCCAGGTACGGCATAAAGCATCGTTGCCTGTTCACTTTCGGCAAACTTCTGAATCAGACTGTGTTCTCTTCCACCGCGTCCGATGACCATGATTTTCATGCCTGTCCACCTCTTCCTCTAATGTTTGAAATGACGCATTCTAGTAAATACCATGGCGATGCCGTGCTTATCGCAGGCATCAATCGAATCCTGGTCACGCTTCGAACCACCCGGCTGGATGATCGCTGTAACACCTGCTTCAGCTGCTGCTTCGACCGTATCCGGCATTGGGAAGAAGGCGTCAGAAGCCATAATGCTTCCTTTCGCTTGCTCATCCGCCTGCTCCAGAGCAATTTTCGCAGCACCTACACGGTTCATTTGACCCGCACCGACACCAAGTGTACGGTCGCCTTTAGCAATAACAATTGCGTTCGATTTCACATGCTTCACCACTTTCCAGCCAAGCTTCAAATCATGAAGCTCCTGATCGGTGGGCTTCCGGCTGGTCGCTACTTCAAGTTCCGTCACATCAACAGAACCTTCATCAGTATCCTGAACAAGCAGACCTCCGCTTACACTTGTCAGCTTGTGCGTCTGCTGCTCTGCCTTTTTCATTTCAACGGTAAGCAGGCGCAGGTTTTTCTTTTTCGTCAGAAGATCGAGAGCTTCCTGACTGAAGGAAGGTGCAATGATGATTTCGAGGAAGATCTCTTTTAACTTAGCGGCTGTTGCTTCGTCCACTTCCCGGTTCAATGCTACAATACCACCGAAAATAGAGACTGGATCTCCTTCGTAGGCCTTAACATACGCGTCGTATATATTTTCCCCAACGCCTACGCCGCATGGGTTCATATGTTTCACGGCAACCGCTGCCGGCTGTTCAAATTCAAGTACGACTTCAAGCGCTGCATTAGCATCCTGAATATTGTTATAAGATAGCTCTTTGCCGTTCAGCTGCTCGGCCTGCGCAAGAGATGCGCCTTCATAATTCGCTTTTTTATAAAAGCTTGCTGATTGATGAGGGTTCTCTCCATATCGTAAGGATTGAACTTTTTCATACGTAGCTGTGTACGTTTCCGGATAAGCTTCTTCCGTCTTAGTGGTAAAGTACTCCGCAATCATTGCATCGTAGTTAGCCGTATGACGGAAAACCTTCGCCGCAAGGTTCCGGCGTTTTTCATAGGTTAGTTCATCTTGTAACCCGGCGATTACTTCATCATAGTCAGCCGGATCCACGACTACCGCTACATCTTCAAAACTCTTTGCCGCTGCCCGAAGCATCGTCGGTCCGCCGATATCCACGTTTTCAATAGCGTCCGCTTCTGTTACTCCAGGCTTCGCGATTGTATCTTTAAATGGATATAAATTAACGGCCACCAGATCAATCGTCTGGATATTCAGTTCATCCAGCTGCTGCATGTGGTCTTCATTGCCGCGCTTGGCTAAGAGACCGCCATGTACGGCCGGGTGAAGGGTTTTGACACGCCCATCCATAATTTCAGGAAAATCGGTAATTTCAGAAATCGACAGCACCGGAATACCTGCTTCTTCGATCGTTCGCTTCGTCCCTCCGGTCGAGATTAGTTCGTAGTCTAGTTCATGCAGCTGCTTCGCAAATTCTGTTAATCCTTGTTTATTTGATACGCTGAGTAAGGCGCGTTTCTTCATTTCGATTCCTCCTTGACCAGTAAAGACTGAATAACTTCCGGGTACAGGCGATGTTCGACCGCCTGAATTTTTTGTTTCACATCTTCTTCGGTATCGTCCTCTTTAATGCGGATAGCTTCTTGATCGATAATCGGTCCGGTGTCCATGCCGTCATCTACAAAATGCACGGTCACTCCGGTAACTTTCACTTTTTTATCAAGTGCCTGACCAATCGCATCTTTACCTGGAAAGGCCGGCAGCAGAGAGGGGTGAATGTTTACGATTCGGTTCTGATAAGGTTTAAGCAGCGTCGGCCCAAGCAGCCTCATGTATCCAGCCAGCACGATGTAATCGATATTTCTTGAGCGGCAGTCTTCAAGAAGAGCTGCTTCGTAGGCCGCTTTATTGTCATACACTTTCGGTGTAAAAACGACGGTATCAATATCATGACGCTGGGCTTTTTCAATCACGGGAGCCCCGACACGATCACAGATCAAAAGAGAAATGTTTGCTTCAAGATCTCCTCTTTCCACGGCTTGAACGATGGCATCAAAATTCGAGCCTGCGCCTGAGGCAAAAATCGCTATATTTCTCATATCCAGTGAATTCCTTCCTCATCTGTAACCTGCCCGATAACCACCGGTGTCTCCCCAGCTTCCTGTAAAGCAGCAAGTGCCGCTTCCTTATCTGCTTTCGACACAACCGCAACCATTCCTATACCCATGTTAAACACACCGAACATGTCCTCTTCGGATAGGTTTCCGTGATGCTGTAAGAAAGAGAAAATGGAAGGAGCTGACCAGCTTGTCCGGTCTACTTGAGCCCCGAGCCCTTCAGGCAGCGCGCGCGGAATATTCTCATAAAAACCGCCGCCTGTAATATGAGCCACGCCCTTAATGGTGACAGCCTGTTTCAACCGCTGAAGGGCCGGGACGTAAATTCGCGTCGGAGTGAGAAGCTCCTCTCCAAGCGGGCGCTGAAATTCAGAATAAACTTCGTCCAGATCGAGCTCATTAGATTCTATAATTTTTCGAACCAGAGAAAAGCCGTTAGAGTGCACACCAGATGACGAAAGACCAATAAGCACGTCTCCTACTTGAATCGATTCCCCGGTCACCAGCTGTTTCTTATCGGCCATACCTACGACAAAACCGGCCAAGTCATATTCTTCAAGCTCATACATCCCTGGCATTTCGGCCGTTTCTCCGCCGATAAGAGCCGCTCCCGACTGTTCACAGCCATCCGCAATTCCTTTGACGATCTGTTCGATAC